>JAOUMJ010000017.1 GCA_029881495.1 Nitrospinota bacterium
CCCCGGCCTCCTCAGTAGTGAAACGCTCATCCACATACTCGACTTTCAGGCCTGTTTCAGCCTCAAGCGCCCTGCCGAACTTCATTACTTTTGGATAGATAGTCCCCTGACTGCCGTCAAGCCTTAAAGGGAGGCCGAGAATTATCTTTTCCGCGCCGACTTCATCAATTATCGCCTTGACTGCCTCGATATTTACGCGTTTTCCGACGCTTTTAATCATGCGGAGAGGCTGGGCCGTTTTCCCCAACTGGTCGCTTATGGCGACACCAATACGCCTTTCGCCATAATCAAGCGCTAAAACCCTAATTTTATTTACCTTTCCTCCAGAATCCGCATATCCCATTGTAAAGAAAACGAGTTGACTTGACAAATGCATTCTGGTAGCTTTCAACGTGCAACAAAGTTGCTGGTATCAACAATAACCTGTAAAGAATCATACAGTTAGGAGGTCCTCTTGGGCGGTCTGCGGGAAAAGATTTTCCACCATACCATCAATACGTCTCTCGCCAATTTGAGAAGCGAGATGTGCAAGAAATACAAGCCGAAAAAAGAGGGGCGTTTCTTCCTTGACGGGATCACATACGAGGTGAGCGAAGGGAAGCTGACGGTTGACGGGATACAGATAGAGATAAGCTCCAAAATACCAAACGAAATATTTGACAAGAAGGGCCTCAGTGAAAAATATTTCAAGGAAATAAAAAGAATAATGTCTTCAAAGGACAAGAAACCTTTGGACGTAAAAATGGAAAACATCATCCACTCCACCACTATAAACGAGATCAAGGAGCGGGATTACGTTAAGTGTACCTACGTTTACAAGGAAGATGAACTTTTTACCGACAGCGAAGTAATGAAAGTAGTGAAAGAGGCCGAAAGCGGGAAAGTGGATCTCTCCGGAATAACCGGCGTAAATACCGCCGCCGGACGCGCCGTGATATACATAATCGGCGAAAACATCTTCAAGACTGCGAAAAAGAACCTGGAAGATCTTGTTGATGCCAACAGCGAAGCGGCAAAGAAGTTTTAGATGATACATACACTCGATGAAATCAAGGCAATCCTTCTCGACCTGACCGCCAGGATGGAACGTCTTCGAGGTTTTCTTTGACTTTGAAAGCAAGGTAGAAGAACTCGAACGACTGGAAAAGAAAATTCACGAACCGGATTTCTGGAACGATCCCCATTCCGCACAGAAACTGTTAGCGGAAAAAACCGCGCTGACAAACCGCGTTAAGCTGTTCAAAGATACATACATGAAGGTAAATGACGCGTCACAACTCCACCAGATGGCGGAGGAAGAAAAGGACAACGAAACGATCGAAGAGATCGACCGCTCCCTGAAAAAACTGGAAGACGAAGTATCCTCGCTTGAGATAAAACTCACGCTTTCCGGCGAATACGACCGCGGTAGCGCGATAGTTACCGTCCACGCCGGGGCGGGGGGGACCGAATCGCAGGATTGGGCACAGATGCTTTTCAGGATGTACATGCGCTTTGCCGAGAAAAACGGATTTAAAACCGAAGTGCTCGACTACCAGCCGGGAGAAGAAGCGGGAATTAAGAGCGTCACCTTTTCAATTGACGGCGAATATGCATACGGATATTTGAAGGGGGAGACCGGGGTTCACCGCCTTGTGCGCATCTCGCCGTTTGATTCCAACAAAAGACGGCATACCTCCTTCGCAAGCGCGCATGTGCTCCCGGAGATCGACGACAACGTGGCGGTGGAGATAGATGAAGCCGATCTAAAGGTCGACACGTATCGCGCGTCGGGAGCCGGAGGACAGCACGTAAACAAGACCGATTCCGCGATAAGAATTACCCATATACCTACCGGAGTCATTGTGCAGTGCCAATCTGAGAGATCCCAGCATAAGAACAGGTCGACCGCCATGAAAGTATTACGATCCAAGCTTTTCGAAATTGAAGAGGACAAGAAAAAGGACAAGATCGATTCCATCTCCGGCGAGAAGAAGGAGATAGGATTTGGAAGCCAAATACGCAATTACGTACTTCAGCCATACAGGATGGTCAAGGATGCGAGAACCGGCCTTGAAACCAGCAATACCGAAGCGGTGCTCGATGGGGATATAATGCAGTTCATTGAAGCGTACCTGTCGAGTTCCGGCAACAAGCCGAAACCTGCAAATTCGGGATCAACCAGCGGGAAGGCGTAATAATGTCGAAAAAGAAAAACGAAAAGAGAGTTCTTATCCGGGCAGACGGATCGAAAAAAGTCGGGTTTGGGCATCTGGTCCGCACTGCGAATCTCGCCCAGGAGCTGATCAAGGCTGGGTGGGTTGTAAAATTCTTTACCCTTATGGAAGAAAACGACAAAAGCCCCGCGAACTTCTTCGAACTGCGCAACCTCAAATACCGTAAGGAGCTGAAGACAATTCACGATCCGGCCAAGGTACACTTGGAAGAGATGAAACACTTTAACTGCTCCATCACGATACTCGACTCCTATTCGGTGGACGACTCCTATCGACATTACCTTAAAAAGGCCGGGGTTACCATTATCGCCGTGGACGATGTATACAAGCATTACTCCCACTCCGATATAGTTCTGAACCACAATCCCTCCGCGGACACCAGCCGATACGGGGATTACCGCGGGAAGATGCTGGTTGGCCCTACCTACTCGCTGATAAGTCCGAGATTCAGCAATATCAAAAGAAAGCTCCCCTCATGGCTAAGTCCCCCCAACATCCTTGTCACCATGGGGGGCTCCGACGCAACGGACCAGAGAACCCGCGTGGTGCGCATACTTGAAAGCATGACGGAAAAATTCAACATCACCGTCGTCGGCGGATTCTACTCCGCCAGATCCGAAACCGGAAAAAAAGGGAGCGGTGTAAAACATAAAATTGAGTTCATCGGAAAGAGCGACGATTTCCCCGCAGTTGTTGAAAAATCCGACGCCGCTATCACTGCCGGAGGAATTACGACAATGGAGCTTGCATCAGCCGGCATTCCGTTCATTGTGCTCCTTACCGATTCCTTTCAACTCGACAACGCGAAAGAATGGGAAAAACTTGGAGCCGGCATTTACGGCGGAGATACATCGAAACTTTCGGACGAAGAGTTAAGGGAGGTTTTCAGCCGGTTCATCGCGCTGAACAGGAAGTGGGTGACAATGGGACTTTCCGGACGCGAAATATTCGACGGCAAAGGTGCGGAAAGAGCGGCTCAAAAGATCACAGAATTCCTCTCCTGAAACAACCTTTTTCTTGGATAGCCCCGCGATGGGGAATACAATGTAAACCAATATGGAATTTACAGAAACTAAACCGCTTGTCAGAATCGTGGAACCTGTCCCTATCGAATACGGTGGACAGAAACTCATTCTCCTAAGGGATCCGCAGAGGATTACCGACATCACCCTTACCGTTTCCTTTCCGGCCTACTGGGTTATCAGCCAGATGGACGGCCAAAATACCGTGCAACAGATAAGGGACGCGTACAACGGCACGTTCAAAACGAGCCTCCCTGTCAGCGAGGTGGAAAAACTGGTGTCGATGCTCGACAAATCATTTTTCCTTGAAAACGACAACTTCAGCAAACACAGGGAATCGGTGATAAAAACGTTCTTTGACAGCGATACTCGACCGGCAGTCCTTGCCGGGCAGAGCTACCCCAAGGACGGCAAGGAATTAAACGCAGAACTTGACAGTTACCTGTCGCAATTCAAGCCGAACGGAAAGATACCGTACGCCATTGTCGCCCCCCATATCGACCTGAAAGCGGGCTCCCGCTCCTTTGGCGCGGCCTTTTCAAATCTCAAGGATTCAAAAGCTGAAACATTCCTGATACTGGGAATAGGCCATTCGCTCGGCGGGGATTTCTTCGCCTGCATAGACAAGGATTTCGAAACACCGCTAGGCAGAAGCGCCATAGACATGGAATTCCAGGGGGAACTTGAGAAATACTTCGGAGAGCCGATATACAACGACGCCTTCGCCCACAAGTTCGAACATTCGATCGAATTTCAGGTTCTGTTCCTGCAAAAACTTTTCGGTGGAGATTCAGGCAGAAAAATTGTCCCTATCCTCTTCTCGTTCCCGGACGAGATAGACGGGCTGGATCATCCGAAATTCAACCTGGCCCGGGTTCAGGCTTTTTCCAGCGCGCTTAAAAAAACGGTAGAGAAAATGGGTGACCGTCTCTGCATCGTTGCAGGGATAGATCTCGGGCATATCGGAAAAAGGTTCGGTCAGCCGGATGGAGCCACAAAAGAGCGTCTTGAACTTCTTGAAAAGGAGGACAGGGAACTTCTCTCGTTTGTCGCCGAAGTGAACAAACCGGAATTTCATAAACTCGTGAAGAATATAAATCCGAAAAACAATATCTGCGGTTTTCCAGCCCTTTACATCCTGCTCGACCTCCTGCAAGGAAAGAAGGGGGAACTGCTCGACTACGGTCAGAGCGTGGAAGGGAACAACGACTCCGCAGTATCGTTCGCCGCAATGGCGTTCCACCACGAATCGTGAAAAAACGGGGCGGTTTCATAACTCCCCCCCATCCCGCATACAGTATTGATTTACTCAATGGAATCAAATAGCATCTCTCTTTAATAATTTGAATTTAGGAACATAACCGTGACATCCCAAAACAGCGTAAAAAAGATAGCCATCGCAAGCGACCATGGCGGATATGAGCTGAAGAAAGCGATAGTAGAACTCTTTCTCGAAAAAGGGATCGAATTCGACGATATCGGCACAAACTCGACAGAATCGGTCGATTATCCCGATTTCGCCCATGATGTGGCGGGGCGTATCGCCAACGGTCAAAATTCCAGGGCTATACTCATATGCGGCACAGGGATCGGAATGAGCATAACCGCGAACAGGTATGAGAACGTACGGGCCGCCCTCTGCAACGATGTCTTTTCTGCAAAGATGAGCAGACAGCATAACGATGCGAACGTCCTTGTTCTCGGCGGGCGCGTGGTAGGCCCCGGTCTCGCAAGGGAGATAGTCGACACCTGGCTCCAGGCCGAATTCGAAGGGGGACGGCACCTGCGCCGCCTCGGAAAAATAGAGAATGAACATTTAAAGAATGTCGTCCACGCCGTAGTCTCCAGACACATAAAGGAGAAAAAGGAGATGGACGAAAATGGAATTAAAAAGATCGTGTCGGAAACCATTGACCAAATATCTCAAAAGAACGAGAAGGAGAAGAAATGACGCCTCTTGAAAAACTGGATCCGGAAATTTTCAAGTCGATACAGGATGAAACCCGCAGACAGTCTTCCACACTTGAAATGATAGCTTCAGAAAATTTTGTTGAGGAAGCGGTACTCGAGGCGCAAGGCTCCGTTCTGACAAACAAGTATGCTGAAGGATACCCCGGCAAGAGGTATTACGGCGGCTGCGAATTCGTCGACGTGGCGGAAACGCTCGCTATCGAACGGGCGAAAAAGATCTTCGGCGCGGATCACGCAAACGTACAGCCACACTCCGGTTCGCAGGCGAATACAAGCGTCTACGTCGCCATGCTGAAGCCCGGTGACAAGATCATGGGGATGGACCTCTCCCACGGCGGACATCTAACGCATGGTCATCCGATTAATATCTCCGGCAGGATGTACAACATCGTCAGCTACGGAGTAAACAGGGATACCGAGAGAGTTGAGGCGGACGACATCCTACGCATAGCACGCGAGCACAAGCCGAACCTGATAATCGCCGGGTGGTCGGCATATCCGCGCATACTCGATTTCGAGGTTTTCGCGCAGGCGGCAAATGAAACAGGCGCCCTACTCATGACCGATATGGCACACTTCGCAGGACTCGTCGCCGCGGGGCTTCACCCAAGCCCGGTGCCGCACTCCGATTTCGTAACAACAACTACACATAAAACCCTCCGCGGTCCGCGCGGAGGGATGGTGCTCTGCAAAAAGGAACATGCAAAAGCTCTCAACTCCGCCATCTTCCCCGGTATTCAGGGGGGGCCACTCATGCATGTAATCGCAGCGAAGGCGGTTGCCTTCAAGCTCGCGCTTGAGCCGGAGTTCAAGGTTTATCAGGCACAGATATTGAAAAACGCGAAAACCCTTGCGGACAATTTATTGAGCGCGGGTTTCAGGCTGGTAAGCGGCGGGACAGATGTGCATCTTGTGCTTGTCGACCTTAGACCCAAGAACATAACCGGCAAGGAAGCTGAGGAGGTTCTTGAAAAAGCCGGCATTACCGTTAATAAAAATACGATCCCATTCGATCCTGAAAAACCGATGGTAACGAGCGGCGTACGCATCGGCACACCTGCGCTTACCACGAGAGGGATGAAGGAAAAAGAGATGACACAGATTGCCGAATGGATAACCGAGGCAATAGAAAAGCGTGACAACGAAACAGCTATCGGTGAAATCAGAAAGAAAGTGGAAAAGCTCTGCGCCAACTTTCCGCTGTATAAAGACCGGCTTGTAAGCTGACGCTCCAAGCCGGCTTCAATTATTAGGGGTGAGTTATTAAATCTCCACCGCTGAAATAACAATAGTCGTCGCGAACGTGCCGTTCCGCTCGATATAAATATTTCCGTCGCTGTCACATGGACACCATCCGGTATCGGTATGATTCTTCGCCGCAACTACCGCATCAACTCTCGGCCCCTCCGCTCCGGCACTCCCTGCCCGAAGCATCAAATATGTATCGACAGCTCCCGGATTCCCGGTCAGCCGCGCCTTCACCGCCTTACATCCTCTCGGTATCTTGCCGTTGGATTCGCTTTCCAGATTAATAGCCGCGTTCGCGGAAACCGATGTGGCATTGTAATTCGTAAGCGTCACCGGCTTGTCGAAATGGATAACGTTTTTACCGGGGGAATAATTCCCTGTTCCTATTTTTGAGCCAAGAATCAGCATTGGTCTGGATATATAAGTATTCAAACCGATTGCACCAGTAACCGATATGCCGTATCTCAATGCCGTTGCTCCGACAGGTACTGTTATAGTTTTCTCGATCCAAACAAGGCTACCGGTTTGGGCCACATCGCTATAAGAGACAGTAGTTCCATCATCAATTACGATTTTGGCGGTGTTCCCGGCTTCCGTATATACAAAACAGCCGAATGTAATAGTCCGCCCTTGATATTTTTTAAGATGTGAAATTTCTGTGTAGTTATACGGCCCATAGAGCCACCTCTCGGACGCGGAGCTGTTTTTTATCCATGCCGCATACTGTCCCTTTCCTTTTGTCTGGTCGGTCAGTCTGTGTCGATACGATTCTAAGGTATCGCTTCGCCATCCATCAAATACCGGGACACCGCCGGTTTTTTTACCCGGCACCACTTCGTGAAGCGTGAGGTTGTCAATCGTGCCGGTAAATGCGGAACCTACGGATATCCCTGTATTGGCCCCAGCCGAACCCGTGGCGATGAATCGTCTAGACCAAGTTCCGTTTGCATTTATAACTTCACTTCCAGATACACCCTCGGCATTGAAGCGTATATAACCGCCAACATATCCAGACACATCAATTTTAATTTCATAAATAGCATCTTTTGTAAGCGTCTTTGATTGAAGCACCGCGCCTGTGGCCGCGGTTCCCGCGACATTATTCGCGCCGTATGCCCACCCGGTGCCTAAAGCCCACCCTGTCGCATCCCCCGTGAACGTGGCATTACTGAAAATTTCGTTGGCATCACCGGGCGCTGAAACGCTTCCATCGACGGCGGAATACATCCCCGCCGAATTGCTACACCCGCCGAAGTTAGAATTAGTAAGTAGATTTATTCGTGCGAGGGTGCTCAAGTAACCGATGTTCTCGTCGAGGAGGTCGAGGTTCTGGTCGTACTCCGTCTTGTACTCGCTGTCGAGAACGCTTTTCTTCAGCCCGTTCGTCGTTGTCGATTCAACTGTCATTCTATATTCTCCTATCTATAGTAAGGGAGGGTTTCAAATCCTCCCGGGTAGTCACCCATAACTTGCTCCCGAATCGGTCCCCTTTCCGTGGCGATGACCGAAATAATGCCCGAATCCCCCCGCATTGGCGGGTCTGTGTGAAACAACCAGTTTTGGAAATACGCTGAACGGCGTGTCGACTGCCGATGGAACATTTAACCGCATCTGGATGTGCCGCGCCGCTCCTGGTGGTATGTTGCCGATCCTTCGCCCTTCGCTCACCGGTTCGCCGCCGACAGGAGCAAAAAAGGAATGCGCGTCGTCCGTAATGCCTGTACCAGAAACGCCGGAGCTTTTTACCTCCAGCCATTTTTCATCAACCATTTCCTGACCATTTGGGAGCGAACCTCCGCTGTACTCGCCGTCCGTCAAGGCAAGAGAGAGGTAAACATCTTTCATCTCCAAAACTTCCGCTGTTCCGCTCTTCCGGTTCCAAAGATACAGCGTCATCTCGGCCGACATTTCGCCGCTTTTCAAAAGTCCGAAATATAGAGTGTCGATCTTCACACCAGAAGAGGTGTAAATTTCCACTTCCGGGACCAGGAGACGATATGAAGCAAGCAAATATTTTTGTATCGTCTGGAAATTGGAATAAATATTTGAGAAATTCTTAACCGATCTCTGCAGATTGGAATAGCGGGAAGAGGCCGTCTTTGTCATCGGCTGGAGCACGTCATATCTTGGAATTGTGGATTTCACCAGATAGAGCCTCTCCATAAGCTCCATCTCCTTGATCCCAGTAAAGTACGCGCTGAAGGGGGTATACCAGTGGTCGATGATCTCCAGCTTGTAGTAGAGATAAGCCGTAGAATTTGAAAATGCATACTCAAACCACTGATCCG
The DNA here is from genome assembly GCA_029881495.1 of Nitrospinota bacterium. Classification (NCBI taxonomy): domain Bacteria; kingdom Pseudomonadati; phylum Nitrospinota; species Nitrospinota bacterium. Next base: position 8,746 of record JAOUMJ010000017.1, read on the forward strand.
CGTTTGTCGATGTAGCTTCCGTCAACAGATTGTCCCACACGCTATCGTCGTTGGAGCCGTACAGCTTGAAATTCTTTATCAGCAACACCGACCCGCCTGTCGAATAGTCGGGGCGAAGGCGGAGTTTTTCTCCCCTCTTCGCGGTAGCAAGCTGATACTTTATCCACTGCGGAGAGGTAGTCGCGCTCGCTTGCCACTTGGTTCCGGTGTCGTCATCGAAACCCTTGCTCGGCGTATTCGAGCCGTTTGTGCTGGAAGCTGTGGCCGTCCCCCCTATCAGGAAATCGATATCGTATGCCATCTCTTAAACCGTGTCCGCCTTGAAGGTGAATGAAAAATAGTTGTTCGCGTACCGCTGACTCGTTACGCTTACTACCCTTTTTATCCAGAGGCCATACACCGCTCCCGCCGCCAAGTTTCCAATTGAAAGGGCGTTCGCTTCCCCTGCGGCTGTGTAAAAGGTAAGGCCGGTCGGCGCGGTTGTCTCGTTTGCAATGCTCTGGATCGCGTTGCTGACCGGAAGCTCTATTGCTATCTCTACAGCATCGTCGGCAAACGGAGTGTTTGTTTCGATCCACACCTTCATTGAATTCATGGCGGCGGCGGAATCGTTCTTTACCATCACGGCGCGGTACTCGGTGCGTCCGACAGCAGCTTCCCCCGACAAGACATTGTCGAAAAGATTTTCCGACATTGTGGCAAGCGCAATGCTATCGCTCTGATTGGATGCCGGAAGGCTCGCCGACGTTACGGTAACTATCATGTATTTTGTCGCGGTGTCGGAATACAAGACGTAGGAACCGTCAGCAGAAACATCCACTCCGGGTCCGGCCGTATCTCCCGGTGCAGTGTAGGCCAGAAGTTTGCCGGTGAACGTAAATCCAAGCGTTGCCGAACCGGCCCCGCTTGGCGATGGCACATCGTTTATCACAACACCGGTCACGTTTGACGGCGCGCTTGCCGAAAGCGATTTTAATACCGTTCCGGAACGCTTCCCTCCAAGCGACGCGCTTGGATTCGATTGCGGGTCGCCGTCCGTGGCGACACCCGTTAAATAAATATTCAAGTGATCTTCAGCCATTATTTCCTCCTGTAAATGATCTGGCGGTGCTTGAAACCCGCCCCTACAATGTTGATTGCCGTTTTGCTTTAATCGTCATCCGCTCGTCCCTCGGCTGAACTCTGTAACCGATCTCCGTCACCTCGACTATTTCGGAAATACCCGCACGCGAAAAATTCAGTTTCAAACGGGAGCCGAGCTCAATGTATGGATTTATTCTTGAAAGCGAGAAACGTAATTCCGCATGGCCGACCTCAAGACCTGACGCCATCGAGGATTCCGAATACTCGAAATCAAATTCACCGCCGATGCCAACCGGATTGAATGGCTGACCGGGCGCGGGATCCTCAACCAGCCGATATACGATCTGCCCGTTGCGGTCGCCGTACCTTATCCTTTTCTGCCCGACAAGCGGATTTGATTTATCCTGCTCCCCTATCAGAATTGCGTCCGCCGCCATAAGCGCGTTTGGATAATTCCCTACGCAACCGCCGACCGGTTCCAGCGGATAGAGCGTCGCATGTTCTATCGGGTCGAGCACCACATCAGCCGCGTAATCGGCGTGAATGGTGGAAACTATTGCAGGCTTCGTGTAGTCGCTCATCCGTCCCGCGACGCCCGTCACATCATCAATCCGTATCTCCACTGTCTCCGCGCCGTAGCTTTCCGTTATCCCGCCGGGGAACGGCACACCGGTCAAAAGGGGAATTTCCTTTTCACCGCTAACTGTATGCGCGACAAGGTAGATCCGTATCCTGTCGAAATCTCCCGGCACAAGGAGGTTCTGCCACCCCCCCGATGTTCGGGGATTCTTTTCGTCCGGCCATGCTATCGTGAGCGATGCGAATGTGCCGGAGAAGGAAGTTCTGCCGCTGAAACCGGCGATAACCCCGAGGTCGGTTACAGCCGCCCCGTCGTCCCAGACCGCTCTTAAGCGCTTCATTATCTTTTTCGGTTCAGGCAATGTTTGCGGAACGGAGCTTCGGGTCAGGGTCTCCACCACCTCTTTGTTGGCAATGACGGCGCTTACCGGAAAAAGGGAGATCATTATTAAATTTCTCCTGTTACGGCAAGGCTGATTTTCACCGCATAGCAGTTATCGGATTTCCGCCTGCTCTCGAAGGAACTTACAAGACATGCATACTCAGCAAGCGGTTCCGAATAGCCGACAGGCGCGCCATTTTGAAAATATCGGTAGAGAACAAAGAGCTTGTCCCTGTCCAGCTCCGTCTCCAGCGCAAACGAAAGGTCCGAAGCCGAAGAACCGACCATCCTTGAATCGGTCCCTTCCAGCGTCTCAATAGAGACCACCCTGTTTTTCAGGCGCAACGCCTCGAACCCCGGAACCTCAAGAAAAAGTCCCGCATCGTTCAAACTGAAAAGTGTCGCCATAACATCCCCCTACAAATAAAAGAATTCAAGATTTTTGCATTCAAGCTTCACCGGGTTCGCCCTGAATGAAACTCCCCCCGGCGAATAATCGATATCGTGAATCTTCCCTTGGGCGTAGAAGGAAATCTTTGACAGCTTCGGGAATATCCGTTCCGGGTTAACCTCTTCGTTGAAAACAAAAGGATAGGCGGCGGAAAAATCTGCCGCGATATTTCTTATGACATCCGACCCGCTGTTTATTTCAAAGTAGCCCGGAAAAACTCCGTATTCCCCTGATGGTGATGGGGGCGGCGTCACGTCGGCTCCGCCTGAATCAAAACATCTCATCAGGAGGTTTCCGATATTATCGAAATCGTTTTCATCTCCCGACATCGGAACATTGAACGCCATATCGGTTAGCAACCCGGAGGCGAAACCGATTGGATGTCCTTCGGCGTCCCTTCTCGGCTTGCTCCTGAACAATCCAAACCGCCCGTTATGAGCGGAAGGGAGAGAAGTTCTCAAACTTGAAAAATCAGCGCTCCCTGGGGAAACATAAAGAAGGGAAAAATGGAGATCAAGATTTACTTCGCATACCGATGAATACGCCGGCATCCCTGGTTCCGATGTATACCAACTCGTGTTTATTGTTGAACCGTCCAGATAATCGGGGTATGGGGCCTTGCTGAACGTAAGTATCATGCAGGCCGGGAGTTGAAGGCCGGTTCCATAGCCATCCACGTCAATGTAATGATCGTAAGTATCGGAGGTAAAAAGATTCACAGACATGTTCAGGTCCTTACCGGAACAGAAAAGCGGAATACTCACCTCAGAAGAGACTGCAACGGGAGGGGATATTATTATCGGGCTGTCCGACTTTTGAAAATATATCGGCCTTGGAAATTTCACCGATGCGTAATCATCCCTCGCCACAGTGAAACCCTCCTCCAGCACCGCGGTCTCAACAGCAAGCGAGCCGCCATTGACAGCGATGCCTGCCGGGATTCCAAACGGGAAACCTTCTTTTACATAGATATCGGAAAGCTTTACGTCCCACCTGTTAATTTGAAAACTTCCGTTATCCCAAACTTCGTAGTCGAGCGGATCGGTTTTAATTTTGCTGAATATGAAATATCCCGGATGATCGTCCTCCTCATTCGGATGCCCGCCGCCGTTTTCAATATCGGCCGTCGAAGGGGAGTAACCGCTCCAACTCTCGTTCCTTGACGCACAGCCTGTTTTCGGTTTCTGTCCGCATCCATACCCTGCTACCCACGGCTCCCCGTCCCGTGGTAGAAGACAGTTCTTCTCATCCTTGAGATCATGAATGACTGCAACACAATCACCGACCGAATATGAGTGCTCCTGCGGAAGCAGTGCGCAACTGGCATCTTGGAAATATGCGAGGCCGTACGCGATTTTCGATATCACCTTTTTTCTGTCGAGGGCATATGCGCCCCCCATCCTCTCCCCCCATAGATACATTGCTGAAGCTGTTGCCGGCTTACTCTTTGCCAGTTCACTAGCGGAAGCCCATCTTTTGGAGGTTCTGTATGGGAGAAGCCTGGAGTCGCATGGAGAGTATCTGCCGTCCGGCACGAAGAGCCGGTAATGTTCTCCCGCTACAAAATTGAAATCGGCAACGGCGCTCTGTACCGGATAACTGTTTCCGAGGTCATCAGCAACCATAAACCACCCTTCCATGCCATCAATCGGCATAGTAACCTTCGCCCTCCCCATCAGCCGTTTAACACCTTCAGAATATTCTCCTGCCTGGCCCGAATGATTATCTCTTCAAGTACGCGGGATACGAGTTCCGCTATCGCTCCGTCGGTATTTTCAACCTTGACTGAAATTGGCTGTGACTTCTCACGGGAGAGTACGGCGATGAGCGCATCTATCTTCGCGATCAATTCCTTGATTGAAGGTGGCGCCTCCGCTGGAACGCCATTTGGGTCGATGGTTCGATTTGTGTCAGCCATTTCTCTCCCCTCCTTTACGCGCCTGCGACGATCGGCCCGGCAACCGGAAGAAGGAGGTATTCGCCCGCCATAAGTTCACCCGGCTGATATGATAAGTTGTTTTCAACAAACGCATAGAAAATTTCCTTTCTTGTCCCGGCTGAATCGGGCATGAATTCAAAAAGCCTTACGCTCCCTTCAATGCGCCTTAGCAGATCCGACTGATCGCCGGAAAGTGATATTTGAATACGACCTTCCTGAATCTTCGACTGCGCAAGCCTGGAAAACGAATAGTCAAACTCCCTCCTTGAATAGGGAGGGGTGATTGAAAACATATCGACAGGAGCCACCACCGGTTCGCAGTACGTTATATAGATATTTTTCGATACTCCTCCGGTATGGATAAGGGGGAGCTCTTCCCGGAAGATGACTTTTCCCTCATGCGGAGAGAGGTCAAAGCTCGGCGCAAACGAATACTCCGGAAAAAATGATATTTCGCTTTCGCTTATCGGCCCGGACACATCAGAAAGTTTCAATATGGCGATCTCAACCTTTCCCACGTCTACAAATGGCGGACCTCCCGCAGCGCCTCTCGAATCGGAAAAATTCGCCCCCTCCGTACCGTCAACCAGTGAGATGCTTCCAAGAGAGTTGGCGACGACCGAAACCTTTTTCACGCTCCCTGATACCGGCCTGGTTATCGTGATATCGGAGGATGCGTTCACCGCGACCTCCGCACCTGCGATCCAAAGCGAACCTTCGGAGACATCCACCGCATCCGAAATGCCTGAGGAGGCTCCTCTTATCCGGCAGCCGTTTCGCAGACCGTCGGGGCGCACCACTGGGCGGCGGTCGACCCCGTTCTCATCCTGTTCGCAGAGTGAAAAACTTGCAGCGCCGCAGACAAAGGTTCTGCTGTCGCCGGTACCGGTCATCAGTTGCGGGCCGGCCTGAGAAAATGAATCCTCGATCTTCAACTGCATCCCGGAGGTTGTAGGCAATTTAACGCTCATATTTTCCTTTTCCGTTCACTCAAAAATTTCCAGTTCCCATTCCTGCCGAAAGACCGTCTGTGTATCCGATTTATCAAACACGCTTTCCCTGACAAACCGGATCGGCTGAATGTTCAAGCCTGCGTCCGACCCCTGGAGAATATTTCGCGCGGTATCAAGTGTGTTGTATATCCCCCCAGTGACAACGTCACCCCTTACTGCGGAAGAGGGGGATCGGAGGTTTCTCGCCACGATGTAGAGATGAAACGAGAACAGATGTCTTTTCTTCATCGCGCTTCGGACACCGGTGGTACTTCCATTAAAAACCACAAACACTTTCGGCGATGTCACCACCTCTTTTAAAAACTCATCCGCCGACGGTTTTCTTCCGAATACCGAGGCTTTCATCCCGCCGCTCTCTATAGCGGTTACTATCGCGTCTTCAAGCTGGTTTGCCGTGTACATCCGTTACCACTCCGACAGTTTTGTTCGCGAAAATTTGCGCTCTTCCGCCGTATATCCGACGCTTGATGCTAATACGCCCGAAGGTGAAGGTTTGTCGACCACCCCTTCAAGAGCGACCTTGCGTTCACCGACCAGGCTGAAAAAACTAATAGCCATTTTGTAGGCATCCTTCCACGCCGGGCCTTCAACCGAACGATAGAGGTGAAGTTTGTAAATGGCGATAGACGCCGAATACTCCTTTACTATCCTCGGGACCGGGGAGAGAGGCACCTGATACACAGGGGATATGAATCCGTTTATAAGTGCGTCCGCGTCTTCGATCGCCGCGCTTACAAGAGCGGTATCGACGACACCGCTTCCGCTCCTGTCCGTCAGCTGTATCAGCAAAGCCTCGTCGACCCTCTCCTTTAAATCCGCCTCTGTTGAATATGCCATTTTCGTTTCCCTTTTTTTGTGGGGCGGACCGAAACGGCCCGCCCCTGACCGATTGGTTACGCGCCGCCGGTGGAACCGAAGATGAGGTGCGGTAGACCGTAACCCGAATTGCCCCGGTAATCGACGCCGTATACATACTCCTTGCGCATGAAAACGTTTTCGTCCGCCAGCTGGTCAAGAGCGACAAACTGCGGCTCCCTCCTGGTCTGGAATATGAACGGTTTCGCCGCATGCCTGAGGTCCGCAAGGAACCAGTAGGTAGGATTCGCGGCAAGTTCCGGCGCGACTATTACGTCGGCTGAATCCTTCCAGATATTCGTCTCGCCGTTCGCCGATTTATCTGCGCGCAATATCTGCCTCGCAAGCCCTTCCATCTGCGGCGGAACGATGAGGAAATTCGGAAGTATCCTGAGCGGACGCCCTTCGTCATTCACGAGGCTCATCATCTGCGCCCTCGCATCCTGATAGGTCGTCGCGCTCAGCACGTCAGCCGAGGTATTGCTCCATGCCGCGAGCTTGCCGTTCGGATGCGACGCGGAGAAAAAGTTCTGGCCATCAAAACATAGCGAGGTGAAACCTTTCACCAGGAGATCAAAGATAAGTTCGTCCGGATGCTGTTTTGCCGATTCGGCGAGCTGTTCTATCATCGGCCTGTAAAGGCCTATCGCGTCGTCTTCGATGTCGTTCCTGTCCACCGAAACGGTAGCTTCAAAATCGCGGTTCTTTATCACAAAACCGTCTACCGAAAGATCCTTGACCACTCTTTCCCCTATCCACTCGCGAAGACCGGGAAACTGACCGAGCCACTTGTACTCTTCCTGCCTTGCCGAAGAGGGGACAACAACCGCCAGGTTACGAAGCGAAGTCGCCGCGCCGTCGTATGCTCTCTGGAAAACAGTCTTAAATCCTGTGTATGCCGCTTCAAGCGTCGCCTGATTGATCACTACGCCAAGCAACGCCACATTCCTAAGCGATAGAGGCGCGCTATCGTCTCCGCAAATAACCACGGCAATGACCGCCGAAATGAAACTTGATATTCTCAAAAACACTCTTTTACTCCTTTTAATAGATAGATTTTTTATTGCCCCCCCTCATGGAAGCGATGACTTCCATGAGGGGGGATGCGCATATCCGGCGCGAGGCGACAGGGAAGTGGTCCCGTAAAAAGGGGGTGATAACAGAACGGGACATAAAGGCAGGCATTCCCCTCAGCTCCTCGCCGCCGTTGAAATATCAATGAAACACGAGCTTGCCGAAACAACCTCGATTATCCTTCCGACCTTCTGGCTCCTCAGCTGGATACTGTCGCTTTGATCGGTTCCCGGAAGAGACGCCGAAACTACCGTGGCGATAACGTTCGAACCATCGGTAGCTGTCAGTGTGTACGAGCCGTCGGTACCGACATTTACCGCAGTGCCGCCGCCATAGGAAAGAAGCGTACCGGTCGCCGTGAACGCCAGCGTCCTTGTTCCGCCGGTCGATAACGCCGTCCTCGCAAGTGTGACCCCTGTCACGTTCGCAGGCTGGGCTACTATCCCCTTACCTACCGAATTGTCGTCGACGACAAACGCGTCCTTCAGCATCTCCGACTGCGTGATCGCGGAAGTTGACACTTCGAATATCCCGGTGAGGTACCCTTCGCACGTCACATCGCCATTGGCCCCGGCGCTGTTATCGGCGAACCTGCGGGCTACACCGAGGAATGTCTCGGATGAGCTGTCGCTCGACGGAACCAGATACCCCGCCGAATTTGCACTGACAAGACTGCCTGCAAATATTTTCACCGCGGCGGCTACCGGAAGCTCGAATATTATCCCCTGCTTCCTCTCTGTCTTTTTGTCCTTTGTTAAAACTGCCATTACCAACTCTCCTTAACTGTTATAGGTGTCGAATACTTCCCTGGAGATACCAAGGAGCGAGTTTATTTTTTCCTGAACTTCGCCTATCGCCTCGACAGCCGAACCGGAATTTTTCGCCGAGACTATTTCCCCCATCCTGACGATCGACCTGCTGTTGGCGAGGAATCGGCTGAATCCTTCAGGATCGGAAGAAGCGTAGCTATATGCCCACTCCTTCTGAGCCGGAAGAATTTTTCCCGACTCGATAGCGGAACCGATCTTTTCCTTCAGCTCCTTCTCTTTCATTGATGTGAGCTCTTCCCTAAGTCGCGCCAGCTCTTCGATGGTTGAGGCTGTTTCCTCTATCGTCCCGCCAGTCGATTCAATCGCCGTTTTTGCCGCCTCGAGAACTTCCTCCTCCCCGGCTTCTTCCGGCATATCGAGAGTGGCTTTCAAATTCGCAATACCCTCCCGCGCGGAATGAAGCATCTTTATGCTTTCAACCGCTTTGGATAAAACATCCGGCGTTTCCGTTTCCTCAGCAAGGCCCAGCGCCTCCTTGAGGCCTATCAACAATTCATGCATTTTTTCCTCCATTAGATTTTGGTTTAAAAGTGGCTTCATCGACCCGATATTCGGGTGATTCGTAAGACCGAAACTGACTACCCTTTCTATGTGCAGTCTCCCGCCAACAGAATGGGCGGGATTGAAGACAAAAACAGGAGACAGGTAGCGGAACCCTTTTTGCCTTAGGGACTCCTCCCCCCTTTGTGTCCATTCGATTTTTCCATACAGCCCGTCTGGAGTTGTTTCAAGACTATTCAATGCAACCCACCCAGCCGCTTCGGCCTCCGAGGCGGTAAACGATTCATGCCCGAAGTCGACCGGGATGTCGCGCCCCTCCCTTTTCGCTCCTTTGAGGATTCTCTCAAGAGCCTCCGCGTCTATAACCTGCAGTCCCGCTTCGTGCGCAAAACTCCCCGCGGGAACGAGCTGTACCTTTTTGTTTATCAAATTCATCGCGCCGCCCCCTTCCCGTTTTCACTGCGGAGGACTTCTTCCACGCTTGAAGGGGGGAGTATCCCGGCAGACTCGTATAGCTGTGAGACAGGAAGCGGTAGCCCCATTTCGAAGAGCTTTCTCAGGTCATCAAGCTTTTTTGTTTTTGATTCGCGGTTCTCGAAATCAGAAACAAAACGTGGATAGACTTTCTGCTCCCCGAAATTCGCCTTGATGAGGGGGACAATGAAATCCCTTGTCAAAGTCTCATCAAGCATCGCGCAATCGAAACGGAGTATGTCCATCCTCACCCTGTCGTGAACATTGCCAAGTGAGTATGAACCGCTCTGCCCGTGCTCCGTCGTAAGCGTCTGCCCCAGCACCCGCTTGCTCTTCTGACGATTGAAAAACTCGACTGCGTTCTGAAAAAGATCGTGACTGCCGGCTAGCCGCGATTCTATGAATTCTATTGTTGTATCCTCGCTGATAATCGCCGCCGCGTCCGAGCCGAGATCCTGCACAGCTTTTTTCAGGATATTCCGCGAACTTTCATCGGCAGACGGCTTGAATTTGCCAAGTCTTAACGGAATTCCGTACACATCCATGAAAGACATCCAGTCTTTTATGGAGTAATTGGTAAAAAGAAAGTACCACGCAAGGCCGCGGTACAGCCCCCCCTGCAAAAGACCGCTCCCCGCCGAACGGTTTATGTGAAAAATGAATTTATCTCGCGGAAGCTTCTCCCCTTCAGACTCTCCGTATGGGAGATAGAGCGGAAACTCAAGTATCTTTCCGCCCCCCTTCATGTCGAAAAAGGTAAAGAGCGTCTGCGGACAAAACTTCAGTTCGCTCACTATCAGGTTTCCTTCGCGAACCTCAAAGACCATCTCAGTAACCGAAAAGCCTTTTCCTATCGATGAAAGGATGTCGTGAATGGCAAGAGTTTTTCCGCTTATCCCCTCCCACACCTCGGAGATGAAATCGCAATGCTTCCTCGCCTCATCGCTATCAGAGGCTGGAACAATCCGCCTTGATGTGGAAGCTGTCGCGGTTATCCTCGTCTGCATGACGGTAGCAAGATGGATATCCTTCTCCTCCATTTCGCCGAAAAGCTCCATCGCGTTTCTGCAGTAACCCTGGTCAAGCTCCCTCAACAGGGAGGCAAGCTTTTCAGGTGTGAGGTTCTTTCCCGGGTAAGAGCGGAATCCCGCGGGCGAGACAGCCTCAACCAGCTTGACCCCAGGCGCAAATTTTCCAGAATCGTTCATACCTTTACCATCTCCATCCATTTGAAATTTGTTTTTCAGCTCCGTATCGAGGCCTTCGGCTCAATGTTTCGTAAACTATCTGTTCCTCCCTTCCCTCTTCCATACCAGCTAGGCACGCGAGGAAAAGGGCCCATGCCGCGTCGGCATGATGCTCCGAAGAGGATGCCACCGTGAAAATGACGTTCCCCGCGCCGGTAATTTTCTGCTCAATCGACATAAGCTGTGATATGAGAAACCTGTCGAGCGGCAGGACGAGCCTGTCATCCATGAGATTCACGCGAAAGAGGTTGATCATTTTCGCTTTCGATTCCGCCGTGAAATGTACAGGGATGATCCTCTCTCCGAAACTGTCTTTCAGTCTCTCGGAAAGGTGGAGCCCTATTCCTGTCGAATCGATAGCCACCCTCCTTACTCCGTGGCTAACCGCCTCGCATAGAACCTTCTCCTGCGAAGTGAAATCGACATTCGCAAGCCGCACAAGCATCCTCGCTTCCATACGGCCGTTTTTTGTTTTGTCGAAAATGAAAAGCGCCGATTCGTCCTTTTTTCTTCCGACGTCATACCCGGCGAAAGCTGAACCTTTTATCCGGCACTCCAGCCACTGCCAGTCCGACATGGCGGGAACTCCGTTTATGGTTGCGAACATCAGATCGGCATCGTCGGTGACGCCGTAATCCGGCGTACAACATCCGGTTATCGAGTCGACCGGGAACGCCGAAGAGAGCGAATCGAGAAATTCAAGCTCCGACTCCTGTCGGAACGCGGCCTCCGGCATCGAACCATAAATAAGGCGCATAGAAGGGGTCCCGAAACTTTCTACCCTTTCGGCTGTGGAAAGCTTCGGGGCCTCCAACTTTGCCCGCGCCACATCCACGCAAAGCGCGCTCGATTCCCACCATGGGACTTCGAAGAGGGAAAAGCCGGGATACTTCCCCCTTGAGATCGGATAAAAAACCGAATCGGCGCCAAGCGGGGTGCTCTCTATAACTAGAATGTCGTTCTCGCTTCGCGATGTGGAGTGAAGAGCGCCTTCATATATCTTCGCCGCGTCACGGCAGTGGGGGAGTTCGGAGATACCAATGTCTCCCCCCTTCCCTCTTGGAGGACGGGAAGCAAGCGACCTTAGCGCGGACCTTCCGCCGCCCGAATCCTCGAAAAGAAGTTCGGTGCGCGATCGCGCCACCCGCTTTTTCCTGAATCTGCGCGGTATCGAGTCGTAAATGGCGTCCGCATATTCTATCTTCCCTTTTGCCTCCTCAAGATTCATGCTGATGAAGGTGCCTGAATAGTTTCTCTTCAGCTGTGAGCGGATGAACATTTTGAGCGTCAACGCCCAACTCCCCCCGACGCGCCTGCTCTTGAGGATATTTATGAATTTCGACTCGCATCGCAAAAACTCCCTCTGCCAGTCATCCAGCCTTATGCTTCTGCCGTTTGCCTTCACAAGGAGTTCCGCGAAATTCTCCGGCTTTATCAGCCAGGCTAAGAATTCCTTATTGTCGGCGCGGTCAAACATCAGCTACACCAGCCTTGTTATTTTGGAATTGCTCGTAAAGGGCCTGCATCTGCTCAAGTTCAGCGAGGTCGTCCTTCAAACCCTCCTCGGCGACAAGTTTTTCAAATTTTTGTATCAGCGACTTTTCGCATTTTGCATAAGCCTTCTTTAATGAAGCGTCATTTGCTAACTCCATTCTGACCAGCTGGATGATCTTCGCCGCAAGCGCGCCCGACAGCTTCTCCCCCGTGGTAGATTTGAGGCGCATCTTCTTGTAGTCGTTCGTAACCTTTATTACGTCCTTTATATCCCAGTCGCCGAAAGCATCTTCCTCGATGGAATACCTGTTGAGACAATCGACATAAACTGCGTGTTCAAGCACCGCTTGAATATGCGATACATCTTCACCAACTTTTATCTTTTCCAGAAATTCCCTTACTATCTGCGCGCCGCTATTCTTGAAAAGAAGGTTCCGGCTCACCTTCTCCCCTTTCCCCTGCATGTATTCTGTAATCTGCTTTTGGGGAATCGTCCGGTTCAGTGACTTCCTGATGGAGTTTTGAATTTGAATCGCATTTTTTCCGTCTTCGATGCCGCGCGAAATTATTTCCTTCGCTTCAGGTGAGATCTCTGCGGCGGTCGGCCTTGCACGTTTTTTCATTTTCAGGAAACTCCCGCCTCGCTAACGCCGTTTTCAATTACGTCGATCCCCTTCGCGGTGATGCGCGCCATGAAGACCTGCTCTCCGCCGACGCTGTATGTATTGAGCGTTAAGAGGGATTTCCTGTCGAGGTACCAGAGATGGAAGCGGATCTCTTCAAGTAGCAGATTGGAAAATCCCGATTCCCTGAATTCCTCCAGAATTTCCGTATCCTCATTAAAATACTCCTGGAACGAGTTGCAGTACGAAAGTATCTTTCTGCGAAGCTCCTTTTGATATTCAAGCTTTGTGTACTGCCCCGAAGAGGCCTCCACACCCCGAACGGTCACCGCGCCGTCCAATACGTCGATCCCCGCCGGAGTTATCTGTATGGAGGATGTTGACCCGTTTTTTCTCAGCAAGACAAGTTCCTTCTGCTCAAGGTAGTTGAAGAGTTCCTGCACATGCTCAAGGGAGAGGGCTGGAAACCTTGTCTTGAGATTGGAGGCAATCGCCCTGTCGGTCTGCGGATGAAGATAAAGCTCTCTTGCCAGCTGAAGGAGATGTTTTCTCAGTACCCTTTTCTTTGCGGCGTTCAGAGGCACGTTCATTATTGTTTAATCCCTTCCATGGTTAATCTTTCGTAAATGGAATCTATCTTGTGATTAATGTTCGCGGCGAACGCGCCAAACTCCTGCCTGCTTGCGAACGACTGCGCGTGCGATCTCGAAAGTTTTTCTATCCTTTTCTCCATTTCATCCATGTTCATATCGCTCTGGCTTTTGATATTTCTGATCACCTTTATGAACTCCCTCCTTGCCCTTATGGAAAGATTGCGGATTTCGCGCCCCCTGCGTGCGTCCTTATGCGCAATCTGCTTCTTGAGTTCCTTTGCTTTCGCCTGCAACTCCTCAAAATTTGCGTCCATCTTCCTGTCCATGGACGTCAGGGTTCGCTTCCCAAGGAACAAAAGGAGCGACCAGCCGATGCTGATGAACAAAACCAGTAATTGCGCAACAAGGCTTTCAAACATAGGTTGCCTTCCCGGAATCAAGGTCGATAGAAATGAATACCGCGCCAGCCATCACTGGGACAGCCCGTTTAAACTTTAATTGCCCCGCTAGATGGCGGCGCGGTATTCCCCTGTTTCTTTTTCCGTATTTCTCAAAAGTCCTGGTAGCAAAATTCATGACCGAAAAATAACCGAAATTTCAACCGAAGTATATCGCTATGCGGTCATTTGCAAATAAAACAGAATTTTGATGATTGATACGCTTCCGGTGAACTACAATCTAAAGGCAAACCTGGTGGATTTGACGGGATATAGACCTGATTCCTGTCGCCTGTCACCGACGCTTACAACTTAAGGAAGTTTTTTTAAATTTTAAGATAAGACTATGATTTGACTAGCATTAATATATTCGGTAAATTAACAAGGTTGCGAAAGTGGCGGAACTGGTAGACGCGCTGGATTTAGGATCCAGTGGGTAACCGTGGGGGTTCGAGTCCCCCCTTTCGCACCAGGCGAATTTTTGGCAAAGGTTGCTTATTGGAATTACCGGTCTTATAGGTACCGGAACAGTTTAAATAAAGGAAAGACGACGTGACGACTACAGCAGAAGATATAAAGATAGAAACAACCGACGTCCAGCCATGCGTAAAGAAGCTGGATATTGAGATCCCCGAACCGCTCGTTTCAAAGGAATACGCCAAAGCGCTGAACAGCATCAGGAAAACAGCCGCTGTTCAGGGTTTCAGGAAGGGGAAGGCTCCAAAGGAGATCCTCGAAAAACTGTATTCGCACTCCCTTCTTCTGGAAGTCGGGCAGAAGATGATCAACGACAGTTATGAAAAGGCGGTCACCGACAAAAAGGTAAGAGTTTACGGCGATCCGGCCATTGAAAATGTCGTTGTGGAGCAGGGGAAACCGATCTCCTATTCGGCGACGGTGGAGACGATACCCGAAGTAAAACTCCCAGACTACTCCTCCTGGAGTTTTGATAAAAAGATCGAGAAGCTGGATGAAAGCGAAGTGGAAAAACCTATCCAGAACACGCTTGAACAGTTCGCCGAACTTGTCCCTGCCGATGAAAATCCGGTAAAGGAGGGGGATTTCATCATTGCGGACTACTCGGCAACAATGGATGGAAAGGTAATGGAGAACATGACCGGTGAAAACCGGGAGATGATAATCGACTCCAGTGAAGGAAACCTTCTTGCCTCATTTTTCGAACAGATAATAGGGATGAAGAAAGGGGAGGAGAAGGAGTTCACGGTAAAACTTTCCAAGCAGTTCCCTGATCCCGAACTGGCCGACAAGGAGGCGCTTTTCAAGGTGAAGATCCACTCCATCAAAGAGAAGAAGCTTCCCGAGCTGAACGACGAATTTGTTTCCACCAACACATCCTTTAAAACCGTGGAGGAGATGAAGGAGTCGATTAGGAAAAACCAGACCGAAAACCTAAAGCGGAAAGCCGAGGAAATGCTCAGGATGGAAATTGTCGACAAATTCATAAAAGAGACAAAGTTCGAGCTTCCGCCGAACATGGTAGGTGAGTATGCCAACATGCACGCAAACCGGGTTAGGGAGCGTGCGCGGTGGAGCGGGATCGACCTGGAGAAAAGTCCCGGATTCAAAAAGGACGAATTCGAAAAGGCCTGCCTAGTAGAGGGTGAAAGGCTTGCGCGCGAAGATGTGATAATCAGCGCCATAAGCGAACAGGCCGATGTAAAGCCGGATCCCAAGGAGATAATGAACGTCCAGAAAGAGTATCTCCAAATGATTGAAAACCAAGGCTCTTCCGCAAAAAACATGGAAAACGCGAGGAGGAGAGCTCTCTCGCTTGCCATAAAGGAAGTTCAGACCGGAACAGTTTATAAATATCTTTTTTCAAAATTAAACATAACGGAAAAAACTGTCGATAAAAAGAAGGAGAAAAAGTAATGCCGTTAATACCTATAGTCGTTGAGCAGACCGCCAGAGGGGAGAGGTCCTATGATATCTACTCCAGACTTTTGAAGGACCGAATCATCTTTTTGGGAACGGCTATCGACGACCACGTAGCAAACCTGACGGTAGCCCAGCTCCTTTTTCTTGAAGCGGAAGATCCCGACCAGGACATCTATATCTACATAAACTCCCCCGGCGGCGTGGTCAGCTCCGGTCTTGCGATATACGATACGATGCAGTTCGTGAAACCCGACATTCAAACCATCTGCACCGGTCAGGCCGCCAGCATGGGTTCGCTTCTCCTCTCCGCGGGAACCAAGGGGAAGAGGTTCTCCCTTCCGAACGCCAGGATCATGATCCATCAGCCGTCATCCGGCTTTCAGGGTCAAGCCACCGATATTGAGATACAGTCCAAGGAGATCGGACGATTGAGGACGTCGCTTGAGAACATATACTCAAAACATACCGGTCACCCTCTGGAAAAGATAAACAGGGACTGCGAGAGGGATTTTTTCATGACCGCCAAGGAGGCGAAGGAATATTGCCTGATCGATGAGATAATAGAAACCAGGGCCATGGCCAAGAAAAAGGCTGACGGTAAAAAAGGCGATAAGAAATAGGTTAATATAGGAGTAAGAATATGCCAAAGAAGGACGACAATCGCAACCTTGGGTGTTCTTTCTGCGGAAAGAGCCAAAGCGAGGTTAAAAAACTTATTGCCGGTCCCATGGTTTACATATGCGACGAATGCATCGACCTCTGCAATGAGATAATCGTTGAGGAGTGGAACCAGGAGAAGAGCGCCGCTTTTGCCGGGCTCCCGAAACCTTCCGAGATCAAGGCGATACTCGACGACTATGTTATCGGGCAGGATCACGCTAAAAAAGTCCTCTCTGTTGCCGTGCACAACCACTATAAACGGGTTGACGCCAATATCGGCGTGGACGATGTCGAACTCCAGAAGAACAACATACTCCTCATAGGTCCCACAGGGACGGGAAAGACGCTCCTGGCGCAGACGCTCGCGAAACTTCTGAACGTCCCTTTCACGATAGTCGACGCAACTACGCTTACCGAGGCCGGCTACGTTGGCGAAGATGTGGAAAACATCATTCACCGGCTTCTTCAGGTGGCAGAGTATGACATCGAAAAAGCCCAGAAAGGGATCATCTATATCGACGAGATCGACAAGATCAGCCGCAAGACCGACAATCCATCAATCACCCGAGACGTTTCGGGAGAAGGTGTTCAACAGGCGCTTTTGAAGATTATCGAAGGGACCGTTGCCAACGTCCCCCCTCAGGGCGGGCGAAAGCATCCACAACAGGAATTTCTGCAGGTCGACACTACAAACATACTCTTTCTCTGCGGCGGCGCATTTGTGGGCATCGACAAGATTATTGAAAACCGTCTTGGCAAGGTGACGGTAGGTTTCGGCGGAAAGATCAAATCGAAGAAGGATGTCGACAAGTCGATGTCGCTCAAGGAGGTGCTCCCCGAAGACCTGTTAAAATTCGGACTCATCCCGGAATTCATCGGCCGTCTCCCTGTTTGCGCGGTAATGGATGAACTAACAGAGGATATGCTGAAGGAGATCCTCGTAAAGCCGAAAAACGCACTTACAAAGCAGTACCAGAAACTTTTCAGCTTCGACAACATCAAGCTCAGATTTTCCGATACGGCTCTTAACGCGATCGCCAAGGAAGCGATAGAGCGAAAACTTGGCGCGAGAGGGTTGAGGGCAATTCTTGAAAGAGCGATGCTGGATATCATGTATGAGATCCCGGGAAACACTGAGATAGAAGAAGTCCTCATAAACGAGGAAGTAATAAAGCATAACGCCACCCCTCTTATCTCATACAAGAAAAAGAAAGTCGGCTAAATTTGGAACAGATAGACAACAAGGACAAGCTCGCTTCCTTTTTCAAGAACGGCATGGAACTCCCGCTGTTGCCGCTTCGCGATATAGTTATATTCCCGACGATGGTCGCACCGCTGTTCGTCGGGCGTGAAAAGTCGATCCGGGCCGTTGAACACGCGGTCGACAACAACGCAAACTATATTTTCCTGTCCGCTCAAAAATCGGCAAATGACGAGGCGCCGAATCCGGATGCGATCTATGAAACAGGCTGTATCTCCGAAATAATACAGGTCTTCAAAATGCCTGACGGCACGGTGAAGATCGTAGTTGAAGGGATTGCGCGCGCCACTGTGGAAAAGTACACCTCAAAGAAACCTTTTTACATGGTTACGGCGAATCCGATACTCGATGAGCCGGAGGAAAAGACCGGAACAGAGCTTGAAGCTCTCTCAAGAGGAATTAAATCGATTTTCGAAAAATTCGTAAAAATGGATAACCGGCTCCCTTCTGAAATTACATCCGCCGTGTCGGAAATATCAAATCTCGAGGAACTAGCAAACACGGTCATGTCGCATGTCGGCCTCCGCACAGGCGACAGGCAATCGATACTGAGCGAGCGATCGCTAGCCAAAAGGCTTGAGATGATAATCAATTTCCTGGAAACGGAAATTGAGATCCTGATGATAGAGAAGCGCGTGAAAACTCGCGTTAAAAAGCAGATGGATAAAAGCCAGAAAGAGTACTACCTCAACGAGCAGATGAAGGCCATACACAAGGAGCTCGGACGTACTGACGGAAAATCGGAAATAGAAGAGTTCCGGTTAAAAATCAAAAATGCGAAAATGCCCGCCGATATAGAAACAAAGGCAGTGAAGGAACTTGCCAAACTTGAGCAGATGCCCCCTCTTTCGGCTGAAGGGACGGTTGTAAGGAATTATCTGGAATGGCTTGTCGATATACCATGGAATAAAAAAACCGATGACAACCTTGACACAAAGAGCGCTCAAAAGATACTCGATAGCGACCATTACGGACTGGAAGACGTAAAAGAGAGGATCCTCGATTACCTCGCCGTGAAGAAACTTTCGAAAACAGGGCGCGGCCCGATACTTTGCCTTGTCGGCCCTCCGGGGGTCGGAAAAACATCGCTGGGAAAATCGATAGCCCGTTCACTGGGGCGCAACTTCGTAAGGGTTTCGCTCGGCGGTGTTAGGGATGAGGCCGAGATAAGGGGTCACAGAAGGACATATATAGGCGCTCTGCCGGGGAGGATAATCCAGTCGATGAAAAAGGCAGGGAGTATCAATCCGGTCATGATGCTCGACGAGATAGACAAGATGAGCATGGATTTTCGGGGTGATCCTTCGTCCGCCCTCCTTGAGGTGCTCGATCCGGAACAGAACAGGAATTTCAGCGATCACTACCTTGAAGTCGATTACGACCTTTCAGAAGTGATGTTTATCACCACGGCGAATATGCTTCATAACATACCGGGTCCCTTGCGCGACCGGATGGAGGTGCTTGAGATCGCAGGATACACCGAACTGGAAAAACTACAGATCGCGAAGAATTTCCTTATCAAGAAGGAGCTAAAGGAGCACGGCCTCTCCACCGAACAGCTCGATCTGCATGACGCCGAAATTAAAAAAATTATTTCAAATTACACCCGTGAAGCTGGGGTCAGGAACCTGGAGAGGGAGATAGCTACCGTCTGCAGAAAGGTGGCAAGGAAAGTGGTCGAGGAAGACAATTACAACGTCGTGCCGGACGCAAAGGATATCGCGAAGTATCTCGGCCCCGAGAAGTTCCTGGTGGAGTTAGCGGAAACTCACAGCGAATGCGGTTTCGCGCACGGCCTTGCATGGACGGCGGTCGGCGGTGAAGTAATGCACACTGAAGTAAGCATTGTCCCCGGGAAGGGGAAACTGACGCTTACCGGAAAACTTGGGGAAGTGATGAAGGAGTCGGCGCAAGCGGCGCTTACATACATACGTTCCCGCTCCGACAGATTCAAACTGGACAGAAATTTCTATTCGAAAACCGATATCCATATCCACCTTCCGGAAGGGGCAATACCAAAGGACGGGCCGTCCGCAGGAATAACTATGGCCTCGGCGATGGTATCGGCTTTCTGCAACATTCCGGTAAGGCACGACGTGGCGATGACCGGTGAAGTGACATTACGGGGGAAGGTACTCCCTATAGGCGGCTTGAAGGAGAAAGCCCTCGCCGCCCACAGAGCTGGCATAAAGGAAGTGGTTTTCCCATACGAGAACGAGAAGGATCTTGAAAAAATACCGGAAACAGTAAGGCAGGAGATGAAATTCACAAGCGTGAAGACAATGGACGATGTATTGAACATCGTCATGACGGAACCTGTCTTCAGCGACAAGAAAAAAAGGGTCAGAAAGAAAGATGCTCCACAAACCGACGCATCTCCTCGCCCGGGCATCAACTGATCTTTTCCGCCGCTTCACAATCGGCACGGCCCAAAATGCGAATTCCGCGCATATGGCTCTGTTACCCGCCTGTTTATCATTTTCAATCTGCGGAAACCGCCATACATTTCACCCAATATTTAAACGAAACCTAATATAGTTAAATAAGGAAATATTTAATATGCTCGTTGGGAGTCCAGCCAGGAAAGAAGGGGGAAAAGCATGAACAAGTTTCATGGCACAGCTCCCTGTTTAATGGATGCGATACGAATTATAATGAACTGAGAATTTAAACTTTTTAAAACCGGTAACGGATACAAGGAAAAGGGATATCAGATAGATGGTTCAGAAAATCATTCCGAAGGAGATGATAGACAAGATAATGGAGGAGTACGCCTGCACACGCGAAGAGGCTACCCAGGCGTTCCTGGAAGCACAAAGCACATTTGAGGAAACCCTGCATGAAAAGCTTGGGATGACCTCGGAGGAGAAATCAAAAGCAAAGGAAGGGCCCACTCTCCTAACCCCGTATGAGATAAAGGAATATCTCGACAAATTCGTAATAGGCCAGGAAGTTTATAAAAAGCGGCTCGCGATCGCCGCCGCTTACCACTTCGCCATGGTAAAAGCCAAGACCGACAAGCCGGACATAATCGATCGCTACAACGTAAGGAGATTCAGAAAAAAGAACACCCTGATAGCCGGTGCATCGGGTAGCGGGAAAACATACTGCGTCGAGGTCCTGGCGGACCTGATGGGCGTACCCGTGAATGTTGTGGACGCCACCGATTACACGGAGGCCGGATACGTCGGCAAAAGCGCGGACGATATGATACGGGAGCTTATAAATATGGCCCCTGGTGAAACCAAGCGGGAAAAAGCTGAATTCATAAACCGTTTCGGCGGCCTTATCTTCATCGATGAAATGGACAAAAAAGCGAAAGAGGGAAACATGGTCGGGATAGATGTATCCCGCGAAGGATTCCAGCGCTCGGTACTGAAACTTATCGAACGAAAACTGGTATCCATAGACGATCCAAACTCCCCCTCCTCCCAGATACAGGAGCTTGTGGACCAGCAAAGAGGGATTAAATCTTCCAAAAAGAAATCGATGATCAGCACGGAGAACATACTCTTTATACTCGGAGGCTCCTTTCAGCGTCCGAACGACAGTATGGAAACCATCGTAAAAAAACGGCTGGACAATAAGAGCGGGAGAGTAAAGGAAGACGGGTCGCTGACGATCAGCGGCTTTTCCGTCACTGACGCCGAGACGCGGAGGGATACCTATCGGAACTACTACAAGGAGGCCATAGAGGACGACTATATCCGCTTTGGAATAATACCGGAGCTTGTCGGCAGAGCACCTATCCGCACCTATGTAAATCCCTTGTCGAAAAACGACCTTGTCAGGATCATGACCGAGACGGAGGATTCTATCCTCAACCAGTACAAGCTGGAGTTCGAGCTGTTCGGAATAAAGGTAAACTTTACAAATGAAGCGATAGAACATGTGGCAACCAAGGCCGAAAAGAAAAAAACTGGAGCCAGGGCGCTGGTGAGCGAATGGGAGACCATCCTGACCGATTTCCAGTACACCCTGCCGGGTACCAATTTCGACACTCTTACCGTCAACGAAAAAATATGCAGCCACCCCCAGGATCAGCTTCTGGAACTTTTCGAGAAATCACCGCTGTTCGATTTTGTAAACAGGTTCAACAAGGAGTTCGGCATACAGATAAAATTTTCGGATGATGCCGCAAAATATGTCGAAGAGTACGCCAAAGCCCATAGCGTGCAGGTCTCGGACGCTCTTGAAAAACTGATGTCCGGCGCGGCGGCCCTGAACTACATCAACCTGAAAGGGGAATTCCTGGTAGAAAAACATATGCTGGACGACGAAAAATACTTCGACAAACTGTATGTCGACTGGCATAAAAAACAGATGGAAACACCGCCGGAAGAGTAGTATCCGAAGATCATTTTTAATGTGAGCGTAGCCCGTTTATCACTGGTAAAATACAAAATCATGCAATTGGAAGGGGAAATGGATATCAACACAGAATTTCGGTTTCATTTGCGCTCCACCTGTTTATTGTTCCCCGAATATGGTAAAAATCTGTAGTCATGAAAAATAAGAGAAACGCATTTATCGCTCTTCTACTCGTATTCGGTACATTGGCAGGCTGCGTGAAGGATATTCCGGAACCTGTCACCAACGCGGACTATTTCGACCAAAAGATGGAACAACTCGCGATCACCCTTGCGAACAACGACATAAAGAGGATAAGCAAAGCGGCTGTCCTTGATTTTAAAAACTCGGATGGCCGCACCTCCCAGCTTGGGAGATACCTCTCCACTAAATTTACCGATATCATCATCAGGCATCAGCTCTATACGATCCCTTCCTTCGGAGAGGTAGACAGCGCCATAAAATCCGAAGGGGTAAAATATAACGGAACGCTGGACAAGGAATCCGCGATGAAACTTGGAAAGGCCCTGAATGTTGAAGGCCTTATAGTCGGCGTAATTTCCGACCTGCAAAAAGGGAGCGATATAGACCTTATAGTCAGCATAATAGAGGTTAAAAGCGGGAACATCATATCTTCGGCAAATATAAACCTGTTAAGGAGCAAATCGGTCAGCACTATGCTGGACAATACCTTGTAACCGCATCGTCAATGAAACCGTCCCGCGCCGAAGCTACCGAAGCTCGAACTGAACGCAGTTGAGGAACGCTAAAGATATCCGGAGTGGGGAAATATGAGCGCCAAGTGGAAATTCTCTAAAATTGGAAATTCAGAAACATGAAAGTAAAAATTTGCGGTCACACAAGGCTTGAAGACATTGCCTTTTCATTTGACTGCGGCGCCTACCTCTGCGGGGTCGTGGTGGAAGTCGCTTCCTCAAAAAGATCGGTTTCAGTGGATACGGCCATCCCGCTGTTTGAAAACTACAGGAACAGGATGGTAGCGCTCACGGCAGATGCTGATAACCACCTTCTCGACAGGATCGCTACACGCCTGAAACCTGGAGCCTTGCAGCTTACGGCAAACGAAACTCCTGAAAGAGTGAAGGAAATAAGGGAACTCTATGGTATCCCCGTCTATAAATCACTCCATCTCCCCGCCGACAGCGGGACAAAACAGAAAACCTCCAACCTGGTCAGCACAGCCAAGTTTTTTATCGAAACCATAAGCCACTATAAAAAAGCGGGGGCAGACGGCTTCATACTTGACACCTCCATTCCGGGTTCCTATGGAGGATCAGGGAAAAGATCGGACTGGGGGATAGCAAAGCAGATTATCGCCGGAACGGACGCGAAGCTCTTCCTTGCAGGGGGGATAGACCCGGAAAACGCGGCTGAAGCGCTAAAACTCCAACCGTTCGCGATCGACCTCGCCAGCGGTGTCGAGACCGCCCCAGGATTAAAATCGAAGGACAAGATAAAAGCCCTTTTCAAGGCGGTAAACTCCTTAAACGACCTTTAAAAAGGATATAATGGTTTCCAGTCATGGGAGAAAGTAGCAGAGAATTATCGTCGGAACACATCTCCACCCGTACAGGCAGGGGATGGATGCGGAAAGACGGTATCTGCCAGTTTGTTTTCAATCTCCACGCCGAGGTCAAGCTCGAAGACGCGGTTTCAAATATCGCGACCGTGGTAAAACTGACAAAGGGGAAGGCATCCCCTCTCTTCGTCGATATCCGGGGGGCAAAGTCGATCACTCTCGATGCGCGAAAATATTTTTCCGGCAAAGAGAGCGGCGATGCTGCGACAGCCACTGCGCTTTTCGTTGGCGGCTCGGTAAGCAGGGTTCTTGGAAATTTCTTCCTCCGCCTCGATAAACCCGATTACCCGATAAGTCTCTTCTCTTCGGAACCGGACGCGATCCAATGGCTGAAAACATTTATAAAATGATCCTATATTAACGGCATGAGGCAGAGGGAGAATATGCCAAACGGAAGATTGAACGTGTTCACCGCCGTTTGCGTGCTTTCAATTTTCACAGCAATTACCGTGGCTCCGAAACCTCCAGCCTTCTCTGATACCGGCATTGCCCAGAACAGCACAAAGAGAATGACAGGCCTCCCTGAAGAGCCGCTCCTCACAAATGTTATAATAGGCGATTCTTCGTGCCGCATTGAGTGGAAAGAGAGCCAAACCGCCGCCGGATACAATCTATACCTCCAGATGGAGGAGGGAACATATAAACTTCTGAACACCTCCATGATCATTGACGATTTCGTCAGGATCACCGGCCTGGAAAATGGACAGCCGCACCGGTTCGCTTTGACGTCCGTTAGCCCTAACGGAAAGGAATCGGCCGCCTCCGAAACCGGGCTGGTAATACCGGTTGGATACTCCCACAAGATCCTTCCCATTACAGGCGGCTCAAAGGCCTCCGATTACCGCCTCTTCTCCTTTCCGTTCAGAACCGGTAAAAACAGCCCGAAAGAGATCTTCTCATACTTCCCGGTTTACGACATAAACGAATGGAGGCTTTTCTCCCGTGAAAGGGATGGATATAAGGAATATAAAGACATTCCGGCAATCGAACCGGGTCGCGGGTACTGGCTGTTGACAAGAAAGAACAGTGAGCTTTTCCTCTCGGGTAAAACCGTAAATCCATACGAGCCGTTTACGATCCAGCTCCGCCCAGGATGGAACATAATCGGCTCCCCCTACCTCTTTTCGGTTGAATGGAAGGAAGTGCTCCAGCACAACAGCCCGGATGAAAAAATTGAAACTGTTGCCTGGGAGTTTGCCGACGGGGGATTCAAAAAGGCGGATTCCCTTGAACCGTTCAAGGGGTATTACATATACAACGGGAACTCAAAGGATGCGGAACTCCTTATCCCCCCTATACCTCACCACTCCGAAACATATTCGGAAGATGGTTCATCTATATCGGGCATGGTTGCCAGCGCCGGTTCAACCGGTGATAGCGGCTGGGCGCTCTCCCTTTCCGCCGCGGACGGAGCATACAGCGACAATGACAATATCATTGGGGTAAATCCGACAGCCGAAACCCGGGAAGACGGCTCTCTCCGTTCAATGGAGCCGCCATCCTGGCCACAGCACCTCTCTCTTTTTTTCACAGGAAAGGGTGGAGTAAACCAGAAATTCTCCCGCGATATCAGGAAGGATGAAGGTGAATGGCTTGCCTATGTAGGGGGGGGTGAAAATAAAAAGGTTACCATCAGTTGGGAAACATTGAAAAGCGGCCCTGTGCCTGTCCTCGTCGATACGATATCTGAAAAGGAGATCAGGATGTCCGGCAACGGTTCATACACCTTTGCCAGAAAGGATATGAGCCCGAGAAAATTCATTATCCGGTCAAAATGAACTGCAAATAGCCCTTGTTGCCAGAATATCCGATGCCAGCCTGATTTGGTTCGGCTTATCCGCCGCGCAAAACAGCTCCATTTCGATACATTCCATTAACCATCATCAGAAAATGTAACTAAATTAAAAATATGAAAATATGTGAAGTTTCGAATAGAATAGCCGATGAAGAGAGGCATAATTATTAATTTACAAACAGCTTTCGGGGAATGCGAAAGCGGGGAGCAAAAGCAAAAAAGCTGAATTTGCTTGGAAATCTTCTCTCTGATTCCAATTCCCCATTTTTTTGTATTTTTTGTCTGGAGTGGAAATGTTTAGCAATAGATCTTTACGGTTCAAAATTCTGAGTGGTTTTTCCCTGATGATAGCCATAATCCTTGTTTCAGGAGCTGGGGCATACTGGGGCTTTTCTGCCATCAGCAACGCCATGATAAGGATAACTCAAGATGAAGCACCGCTTGTTGATGCTTCTATGGAGATGAAAGCGGATATTAACGACGCTCTTATAAATCTTGAAAAATACAAATCCGCAACTACATTGATATCCACAGCAACCGAAGCGGATATAAACAAGCTTATTACCGATTTTGACCACCTTGTTGAAATATACGATATTTACACCGACCTCATCCTCAAGGGGGGGGATTATGAAGGCCTTCATTTCAACGCTACCGACAACACACAGCTCTCCAATAAGACGCTTGAAGCGGACGCGATGCATAACGATAAATTCCAGCCGCTGGTAAAGAAACTCCATGAAAACGGTAAGATCAGGAGAAAGCTGAAAACCGACATCGAAAACGCAATGGTTGCGATGGAAAAGACATTCGAGGAGGTGACCGATGCCTGCGCTGCAATGGAAACCGCCGTGAAAAAGGTTATCGCCGATAAAAGGAACGGAGGCCAGGAAGCGGCCAGCCTCATTACCACCGAAGTCCCCTGGATGGACATCTCCATGGAGCTTGTTATCATCATTTCCGAATCAAGGATTGCCATAGAAGAGATAGTGCAGACAAGAGACGAAAAGGAATTGGCCGAGCTCGAGAAGGAGTTCTCCGAAACGATTGCAAATTTCGATCACAACATTGACGCCCTGCTTAGCGGCGGAACCACCTCCATGGGGAGAGTGCCCGCTGTTTCGGTGCAATCCATCAGGGATCTGGTAACACGGATCGACAAGTTCCATAACGACTCCTTTCAGCCCGCCGCAAAAAAAGTGGTAGAGGCACAGCATGCCATAGCGGACGTCTCCACGGAGATAGATAAACTCCTTGTCGATCTTGATGCCGTGGCAACAGCACAGAAAAACATACTTGGAGAGGTTGAAGAGCTTGCGGCAGGGGAAATGGCCGAAGCCACAGAGGAAGGCAATAGCGCGAGGAATATGGCAAACACCATATTCGCTTTTATGCTTATTTTTTCCGTTGCCGCCGGCGTTGTGCTGGGATTTCTTATCACTGCCTCTATTACCCGACCGATAAACGCGATCATGGAACATCTGAGGGAAGGATCGGATCAGGTCACCACCGCGTCAAGCCAAATATCCGAATCGTCACAATCCCTGGCATCCGGCGCCACGGAGCAGGCCTCCGCCCTCGAAGAAACATCGTCGTCACTCGAAGAGATATCGGGAATGGTCAAGCAGAATGCCGACAACTCCAATCAGGCAAATGCTATGATGGGCGAATCAAACAGAAACGTCAAAGAAGGGGTCGAATCAATGGCCCACATGGTAAAAGCCATGGACTCCATAAAAGACTCCTCGAACGAGATAAGCAAGATCATAAAGGTCATTGAAGAGATAGCCTTCCAGACAAACCTCCTCGCTCTTAACGCCGCGGTAGAAGCCGCGAGAGCTGGAGAACATGGAAAAGGTTTTGCGGTCGTTGCCGAAGAGGTGCGAAACCTGGCTCAACGCTCCGCTACGGCCTCGAAGGATACTGCCGCCCTGATAGAAAATGCGGTAAATAAATCGATCGAGGGTGCCAAGATAGTCGAACAGTCGGCTAAATCACTTGAGGCCATCGCCACTGGCAGCAAAAAGGTAGGCGACCTGGTCTCTGAAATATCCGCCGCTTCAGGAGAACAGTCTCAGGGTGTTTCGCAGGTTACCCAAGCGGTTCACCAGTTGGACGAGGTTACACAGAAAAATGCCGCCGTCGCCGAACAGTCCGCGTCCGCCAGCGAAGAGCTTAGCGCGCAGGCGGAAAGCCTCAACGGACTGGTGGACGAACTTGCCGAACTCATTTATGGAAAAGGAAATATCGGGACGGCCGTGAAAGGCTCGCTCCCGGCGCCAAAGCATTAATCCTGCCGGGATTGCCGAACAGCTTTCGGCAATCCCGACCTGATCCCATCCAACAACCCCCGGACATAGATCCGGCTACAGACGAATACTTTGTTTTGTAGCGAGTGCGGGCTACATCTGCATGAAGGTGGTCAGGGATATAGAAAATATAAAAAAGCCGGACCGGTCTCGCTTGGGCCAACAGAAGACGATGAAGATCTGCGCTCTTCCCTTAATGAGCCTTACGGCTCATCTATCTCAATAAGCGCCGATTTCGAGAGGTCTTCCAGCGGCTGGTAGGTGCAGTACGGTTCCGCTTCCATGTAATCATTCTTGTCGTAAAAAGCTCGCGCGCGGCACCCTTCGCAGACCGTCTTGTAATCGCATATCCCGCACTTCCCTTTAAGCGCGTCAGGATTGCGCAGGTTCTTGAAGACTTCAGAATTGTCCCATACGTTCTTGAACGACTCCCTGTGGATGTTCCCAGCTTCAACCGGAAGATAACCGCAGGGGAACACCTGCCCCTTGTGCGAGATGAAGCATATCGACGAACCGGCGAGACACCCCTTGGTCATCGCCGCCATGCCGTGTGTCTTCGGCGTTATGGTAACGCCGTCCGCCGCGGCCCTCTCCCTCATTATCCTGAAGTAGTGAGGGGCGCAAGTCGCCTTTGTCTCTATCTTTTTCTCCATGCTCACATCGTAGAACCAGTTGAGCACCTCTTCGTACTTTTCCGGCTCCAGCATCTGGTCGTCCGCTATCTGCACGCCGCAGCCTACCGGAACGAGCATGAAGATATGGAGCGCCACCGCGCCGAGATCAACGGCATTTTTATATATATCCTTGACCTGATCCACGTTGTGTTTTGCTATCGTGCAGTTTATCTGAACATCCATGCCGAGTTTCTGGAGATTCTTCATCCCTTTCACGGCGCGGTCGTAAGAGCCGGGGAGCTTTCGGAAGTTATCATGAACCTCTCCAAGCCCGTCGAGGGAAATGGAGACCCTCTGAATACCTGATTCGACTATCTTCTCCGCCATCTTCTCGTCGACCATCGTCCCGTTTGTCGCCAGCGCAACGGTCAAACCCTTCTCACCGGAGGCGTACTTCGCGATATCGAAAATGTCCGGCCTGAAGAGAGGCTCGCCGCCAGAGAGAACAAGGATCGGTTTCCCCATTTCGGCGATTCCGTCAATCATCTTCTTCGATTCTTCAAAGGTCAGGTCATCTTTCATCAACTGCTTGGAGACGTCAAGGCGTCTGCAGTGTATGCACTCCAGATTGCAACCTGCGGTTGTCTCCCAAAATACAAGACGCACCTGGTTCTGCGTGTTCCCCATGTATTTCTTGGAATGCTCGTGGGCTACCCCTTCGGGCATATCCTTCAGGTCTTTGTATGTATCCTTGATAGTTCCCGGATGCCCGCCCGGGTGCCCTCCGCCGGGATGCCCCGGTTTCTTGCCATCCATTATATTGCCGTAGCTTTCTTTATAAGCAGATTATCAGGTACGGGGAACTCCTCCCCCTTTGCCTTTAGTTCTTTCATCTTCTCAGGTGTAAGGCCGATCTCCTCATCCGTGAGGTAGCACGCGGGATCTGGCGCGGCTGGATCGCCGAATACAGTATTCCCTCTCACCCTCATTGAACCGCCGCATGCGTCTATCCATTTGCATACGCTACAGCGCCCCTTGAGGTGGTCGAGCCTGTTCTTCAATACCTTCATGACAGGATCGGATTGGTCCATCCATATTTCGCCGAAAGGCCTCTCCTTGACGTTTCCAAAGGTGTAATCCTGCCAGAACTGGTCGGCATGGACGTTACCGAAGAAATCAATATCGGCAAAACTTACGCCGGATGAATACCGTCCCCCTCCGTTCCATTCAAGCATTTTGAGAACCTCTTCGGCCCGCTTCGGATTTTTTTCTTTAAGTTTCATGTAGAGGTAAACGCCGTCCACATGGTTGTCGACGGTAAGGATATCCTTGTGAAGCCCCCGCTTGTGGAAATCCTCGGTTCGCTCCATGATGATGTCCATCGCGTGCCTGCTCTCTTCGTGTGTGAGATCCTCATTCGCGATGCTCCGTCCGCGGCCCGAATAAACGAGGTGATAGAAGCATGCCCTCTGAATCTCCTCCCGCTCTATGAAATCGAATATCTGGTGGAGATTTTCATAGTTGTGCCGCGTAAGGGTAAGGCGGAGACCCACCCTCTGATCCAGCTCCACGCAGTTCTGAAAACCTTCCATCGCTTTCTTGAATGCGCCAGATTTTCCGCGAAAATGGTCGTTTATCTCCCCTATTCCGTCAAGCGAAATGCCGACATAAACAAAGCCGCTATCCTTGATCTTCCTCGCCACCTCCTTGTTGATAAGGACGCCGTTCGTGGAAAGGGTGCACCTGAGGCCGTTCTTTTTCGCGTGGTTAACCAACTCGAAGATATCGGGCCTGATGAGCGGCTCGCCGCCTGAAAAGAGGAGCGCGGGAATCTTGAACGCCGCCAGGTCTTCTATCAGTTTCTTCCCCTCTTCGGTGGTCAGCTCACCGCTGTAATCTTTCGCCTCGGAATCGGTGTAGCAGTGAATGCACTTCAGATTGCAGGTTCTTGTGATATTCCAGGCGGTAACAGGTTTCCGCTCGCTCGATGATTTCGGCACATCGTGAGCGTGAGGCATAGACGCCATATGCTTTGACTGCGTGCCATACCTGATTGCGTCCCCTTCGTTTTCTGCTTCGCAGTAAAGCTTTGAAATTCCTATCATTACATCCTCCGATACTTTCGGTTATTTTTCGCACCACTAAAACAAATAAGCCCGCTCCCTCCTCTTGGAGCCGGCACCCTCTCTCGCCAAAGGGGTTTATTCTAGCACAATTTCATTCGCCGTCGAGACCGATGAAGGCATAAAAAAATGGCCCGCAGGCATTTAAAAGGATTAAATATCCGGCGATTTTTGCCTGCTTGCCCATGATATCACCGATCATCACCCCTGTTCATCCATAAATAATCGCCTCGCAAGGGAGTCCCTTAATTCTCCGCGTGTCGCTAAACTGTTGCCTGTACCTGTAACAGGTGATAGATTCTCCTGAACCATGGAAAAAATGAATCTGACCGTCGCCATACCGAAAGGGAGAAACCTTAAGCCGACCATCGAGATATTCAAGCGTGTGGGGATCGATCTTTCCGCATCGCTCGCCGACGACAGGAAACTGATATTCAAGGATGAAAAAACAGGGGTCTCCGGGATAATCGTGCGCGATACCGACATCCCGGTATATGTGGAGAACGGCGCGGCAGATATCGGGATATCCGGGAAGGACCAGCTCGAAGAGCAGGAGAGAAACATATACGAACTTCTTGATCTCGGATACGGCAAGTGCCGCCTTGTGCTCGCGGAACCAAAGGAGCTAAAGGAGAAGGACGACCCATCAAGATGGACAAATATCCGCATCGCGACAAAGTTTACTAACCTCACTTCCAAAT
Organism: Nitrospinota bacterium; assembly: GCA_029881495.1. Taxonomy (NCBI): domain Bacteria; kingdom Pseudomonadati; phylum Nitrospinota; species Nitrospinota bacterium. The sequence continues at coordinate 39,633 of JAOUMJ010000017.1, forward strand.
ATTTCCTGGAACGCGGTATTCATGTCGAGATAATCAAGCTCTACGGCTCTATTGAAATAGCCCCGTTAGTCGGCCTTTCAGAGCGTGTAATCGACCTGGTATCGACCGGCAGCACTCTGAAGGCAAACGGCCTTGTGGAAGTGGAAACTATCATGGACGTAAGCGCGAGGCTGATAGTCAACCGCGCCTCACTAAAGACCAAGCATGAGCTCATAAGCGGGTTGACTAAAAAGATCGAAGATTCGCTTAAGAAGAACCCTATCGAGGATTAGACCGTGGGCAACAGAAAAAGACTGCTGGAGATACTCGCCGACAAGTCCTTCATGTACAGCGAGGAGCCTACGTTCCGGCTCGCCTCCGGGAAGATGAGCTCTTACTATGTAAACTGCAAAAAGACCGCTTACGACCCTGAAGGGATAAACCTGATAGGCGAAGCGGTTTGCGACCTGGCCGAAAAATATTCACCCGACGCGATAGGGGGCTTGACCCTCGGCGCCGATCCGATCGCCGTGGCGGCCGCGGGAGAGAGCTTCAGGAGGGGAAAACCTGTAAAGGCGTTCGTGGTAAGAAAGCAGGCAAAGGAGCATGGGACCAAACTCCCTATCGAGGGGGATATGCACCCTGGTGAAAAGGTTGTCATTATCGAAGACGTGATCACAACCGGAGGATCCGCAATAACGGCTGTGAAAGCGGCACGCGAATTCGGACTTGTCATAGCTTGTGTTATAGCCCTGGTCGACAGGGGCGAAGGGGGCAGGGAAGCGATAGAAGCGGAGTCCATCCCCGTGGAAGCGCTTTTCACGAAAGAGGATATCTTTCACCAATTCAGGGTTAAAAATGAAACTGGAAAAAGATGACATACTTTATGAAGAGCTTAAACTCGTACTGGAAAAACTCGGCGTCACGGTCGAACTCCGCAACCTTGTCGACGATGAACTGAGCATCCACAGCGGATACTGCGAATTGAAAAGCGGCCGTAAACTGATACTCGACAAACGCTTTTCCGCACACGAAAGGGTCAGCGTGATCATGCAGTTCCTGAAAACCAGGAACCTTGATAACATCTTCATCCATCCCGCGATTCGCGCACGCCTGGAAAACATCGAAAAAAATGTTTGAGAATCTTAGAACGAATAAACCGTGGGAATCTGGTATCTCCCCCTTCATTCTGGTTCCGCTCTCTTTCCTGTATGAAGGGCTCTATATCCTGAGGCTCTTTTTATATATCATCGGCCTCAGGAGACAGGAGAAAGTAGACGGGATAAAGATCATAAGCATCGGTAACCTTACCGTCGGGGGTACCGGAAAAACACCGTTCACAATCTGGCTCGCGAGACGACTGGAAAAGCTCAACATAAGTTGCGCCATAGTCAGCAGGGGTTACGGAAGGAGATCAACCTCCCCCGTGCAAGTGGTATCAGACGGAAAAACCCTTCTCGATGATTATCCCGAAGCTGCCGATGAAGCTCTTTTATGCGCGCAGACGTTAAAGAGTGCCCCTGTCATATGTTCCCCGAAAAGAACTTCCGGGATAAAACATGCGCGGGACGCATTTAAAACCGACGCGGTGATACTGGACGACGCATTTTCCCACATCTCCGCCGGTCGCGACCTGAATATACTTCTCATTGACGCCGTCAACCCTTTCGGCAACGGGAAGCTCCTCCCTGCCGGACCTATGCGGGAGCCGGCGGCGTCGATCCGCAGGGCCGACGCGGTTGTTATCACAAGGGCCAATATGGTCGATAAATTCGCAATCAGGAAGATCGAGAATTTCATAAGGCCGTTCATCCCCGAAGAGAGCATCCACCTTGCCGATTTCAAACCTGGCGACATAGTTTCCGGTTCCGATGAAATGGTGAACGCTGAAGAATTCCTCGCCGGGAAAACGGTCTACCTTCTCAGCGGCATAGCGTCTCCCGGCCAATTTGAAGAGACCGTGAAAGGATTGAAGGCCGAGATAAAGGACCATTTCGCTTTTTCCGACCATTACAAATTTACAAAAGAAGATATGGAATTCGTCCTGGAGAATTCCGGGAAAAACATCATCATTACCACCGAGAAGGATTTCGTGAGGATCCCGGCGGAATACAGAAGTAAATTCTTCAGACTGACGATCGAATTGTCATTGAGAAGAGAGAATGCTTTCCTCCCCCTTGTAGAGAAGCTTTTTCAGACGTCGAAATTATAAAACCGCATAAGTTCCAAAATTTCCTCGCACTGACTGATGACAGCATTGAACTTGTGTTGAGGATCCTTTGCCGCAAGGAAATGAGGATAGAGCAGATTTCCAATCTCCCAATCATCGAGAAAAACTTCATGCTCCTTCAACAAAACCACTATTTTTGAGATCTGCATTATGGGGCATTTACACTCGCCATCAAAACAGAGTTTCTTCAGATGCGTGGTGAGGAACCTTAATACATTTTCCCGCAATGCCCCATAGCCGAGCCTTACGCCCCATTTTTTGGCTTCGTTAAAAATTGCTACGAGCTTATCATAGTCTTCGAGACTCTCTATATCGGCAAAAAGCCCGTTCAGACGTTTTTCAAAAACATACTTTGCGGCAACCAGTATCTCCTCCGGCACCGCTGTATCCCGCTCAATGAACGACTCCATGAACTTTTTGTGCTTATTGAAAAGATTGTCATACGAATTCCCGATCTGCTCCTTTACGTCGAACGTAAGCATCTCCATAACCGAGTTCCTCTCCTTTTCAAAAAGGGAGGCGAATGAAAAACTTTCGGAAGGAAACTTCGAGTTGATCGTTTTTTGAAACGCGGAGATGGAGCGTGTTTGAAATCCCTGAACAAGATCTTCCTTTGTTCGCGTGTAATCATCAGAATCAGAATTTGGCTTCAGATAGCATTTAAAATCATGTTTTCCAAGATTCAGCACGGCGAACTGAAATTCCCTTTTCTCGCGGGTGACCATCTCTTCCATCAATAGGCGCCCGACGGTGAGGACCTTCTCCTTTATTTCCCGCCTGTCAGCTTCAATGATGGAAAGATTAAACCGGTAGAGCCTCTTCAGGCGGAATTCCTCATTCTTTAGCGAATTTATTATTATCCCCTGCGCGGCTACCCTCATCGGGTCGGTTGAGAGCGGTTTTATTCTCGCCAGATAGATATCGGCGCCGCTCCCTTCAGATGCAAAGTTGCTTTTCGCCCTTGCAAGCGTCTCCACAAAGCGGCTTTCAATATCCTCTTCCATGAACTCTTTTGCCAAGTCTATAGCCTTGGCCGAATATTTCAATACCTGCATCGCCTCAAGGCCGCAAATATCGGCAAAAAACCATCCGCAGGAGGTAAACATCTTCATGGCGGCTGACTGCATTTCCAAAAGCTTCAACGCCAGGGTGACTTCAGCGTCATTCAGCGGTTTAGCGGAGTGCTTCTCAAAAAACTTGTCCCCAGCTCTCCCTTCCCTTTCAAGGATCATCCCCACATAATCGTTTCTCGCCTCCCAGGGTGCTTTGAAATAATTGCTCCCCTTGGCCTCAAAGATCGCATCCAGTTTGTTCTTTAAATATTCAACGGCTTCCCGCATTGGCCCGCGCCACTTCTGGTTCCACCCTGGCTCGGACCCTGTCGTACAGCCGCAATCCGACCGCCATCTTTCCACGCCGTGCGCACAGCTCCATGAGCTGTTCTCGACGATTTTTACCTCCCATGCGGGGGGATGCTTTTCAAGAAACTCGCCGAAATTGCATACCTTCACATCGCCGGTCGCTTCAATAGTTTTTATCGCGGAGGAAAGCGCCATCTCGCCAAAGCGGTGATGATGCCCATAACTTTCTCCATCTGTGCCGATGCTGACGATCCGTGCCTCATCGCCACCTTTCCCGTCCGCGCTGAAAGCGTTCAAAATTGAATTGCCGAAATTAATACCGTCTGCGAGTGCGCTGTTGAAGGCGACAGAATGCGACAGGGCGCCATGATAGAAGAAGATCGCTATTTCGCTCTCTTCGTCGGGCCGGAAGATATATGGCCTGGCGGTATCAACACCGTCACTGAAACCTTGCCACCCATCCTCGTCGTTATCGGGAGCGACCGTTCCCGCGGTCCGGTTCCTGTCCAGCCTCCTTATTTTTCCCGCCTGTGAAGGGGCGAGCAGAGTGAATTTTATCCCGTGCCTAGCGGCGATTGAGAGGCTTTCGCTGTCCACAGCGGTTTCGGCAAACCATATCCCCTCGGGTTTGCGCCCAAAACGATATTCAAAATCCCTTATCCCCCAAAGTATCTGCGTCTCCTTGTCGCGCGGAGAGTTGAGCGGCATTATCGAATGATTGTATACCTGCGCAATGGCGTTGCCGTGCCCCGAATGTTGCTTAGCGCTTGTTGCGTCAGATTCGACTATCTTCCTGTAAACATCCGGCTCCTGCCTTTCCAGCCATGAGAAGAGCGTCGGCCCAAAATTGAAACTTATCTTTTCATAGTTGTTGACTATCTCGGATATACGTTCCCGGCGCAGCACCCTTGACGCCGTATTCGCGTAGTAGCACTCGCGGGTGATTCTCTGGTTCCAGTCGTGATACGGGGCGGCGGATTTTTCCCGCTCTACTTCGCCGAGCCACGGATTTTCGCGCGGCGGCTGATAAAGATGGGCATGAATGCAGACGTACTTTAAAGACAGTGGCAACTCCAGCCTAAATATTTTTTTCCAAGCGTTTGTCCAGAACCTTCCTTATCTTGTCTATATCAGGGTCCAATTCTTCCAGCTTGTTTGGATACCTGCTCTTGATCCCTTCAAGAGATGATTTATGGTATTTCAGCTTGAAATCGGAAAACTTCAGTCCGTGAGCCGTGGATATCACAACCACCTTGCTGTTCTTCCCAATCTCCCCTCTTTCTTTGAGTTTCAGGAGAGCCGCAAGCGCCACGCCTGTATGCGGGCATGTGTACATCCCTGTTTTATCCGCCATCACGCTCGCCTCGACAAGTTCGCTCTCGCTTGCCTGCTCCACGATACCGTCAAATTCCTTTAGGATATTTATCGCCTTCTGAATGCTGACTGGATCCCCTATCTGAATGGCGGAAGCCAGAGTGGATTTCGCCTTTACGGGGTGAAAATCCTTGAACCCGTTCTTGTAGGCCAGGTAGAGAGGGTTCGCCTTTTCCGCCTGGGCAACCACTATCCTCGGCCTCTTGGCAATTATGCCGAGCCTCTCCATCATCAGGAATCCCTTCCCTAGCGCGGAAACGTTCCCTAGATTTCCTCCCGGAATGATGACTATGTCGGGTACCTCCCAGTCAAACTGCTGCACCATCTCGAGCGCGACCGTTTTTTGCCCTTCAATTCTCAGCGAGTTCATCGAGTTCGCGAGATAAATCTCGTTGTTCATCGTGATCTCCTTCACGACCTTCATGCATCCGTCAAAATCGGTGTTGAGCGATATTACCAGCGCATCGTTCGCGATCGGCTGAATGAGCTGTTCCATGGAAACCTTATTCTTCGGCAGGAAAACGATGCTTTGGATCCCGCCTGCGGCGCAATAGGCGGCAAGGGCGGCGGAAGTGTCCCCCGTGGAAGCGCAGGCAACCGCCTTGATATTCTTCCCCTCGGAGATCATCTGTTTTACTACCGATACGAGGACCGTCATTCCAAGGTCCTTGAACGACCCTGTATGCGAATTGCCACAAAGCTTTATCCATAGGTCCCTGATGCCTATCTGTTCACCCAGCCTGTCGGCCCAGAAAAGGTTGGACAATCCTTCATACATCGAGACGATATTGGAATCGTCCACTATCGGGCAGACAAGCTCCTTCTTCCCCCAGACGCCGGAGCCGAATGGCCATACGTTTGAGTGTACCCTCCCTTCAAGAAGGGATTTCCATTCGCTGGCGCTTTTTTCAGCCAGTTTTTTGATGTCGTGGTTTACCTGAAGAAGAGAACCACAGGTCGGGCAGGTATAGATTATCTCTTTTAGGGAATACTTCCCTTCGCAGCCGCCAATACACTCAAACCAGGCGTTATAAGTGTCGTTCTTGGATATCTCTGTTTGTCCCATGGTCTGGATTCTAAATTAACAAGTTCATAAAAAACAAACTTTATTATCCTTCCCGCGCGACAGTATTTGAAACACCCCGGTTTTGCATGCCGAGGGGGCAATTATCACTATGAAATCGGATTAACCCGTTTTATGAAAAGTCCGCCGAATGAAATACGAAAACCTGAGATCATAACGGCGGATATCAGGCGCTTTCCGGCAGCTTAATCAGTTACCGGATGGACATGAACATACTTTCTTTCGTGCCCCTTCATCTTGAATTCCACGATGCCGTCAGCCTTGGCGAAGAGCGTGTGGTCGTTCCCCATCCCGACATTTTGACCAGGGAAAAACTTCGTCCCCCTCTGGCGCACTATTATGTTTCCAGCCCTTACGGCTGCTCCGCCGTAGCATTTTACGCCAAGCCTTCGCCCGGCGCTATCCCTGCCGTTGGATGTACTTCCCTGACCTTTTTTATGAGCCATATCCCTATCCTTCTTTTAAGCAGTCTTTATCGAGGTAATCTCGACTACCGTATGTTTCTGGCGATGTCCGGTCTTTTTCCGGCTGTGTTTTCGCCTTCTATGCTTCTGAATATAGATCTTTGCCCCCATTACATGGGAAAGGATCTTGCCCTGAACCTTACCGCCGACCGTAACTGTCTTGCTGTCGGATCCGATTATAACGTCGTTGAATTCAACCGTATCCCCTTCTTTCCCCTTAAGGAGATCTATCTCAACATGATCCGTCTCACTAACCCGGTACTGTTTTCCACCGGTTCTGATTACTGCAAACATTTTTCCTCCGTCATTTCTGAAAAGAAGATATTCTGCATGTTTATTGTCACCTTGTCAACATTTCTGCATAAAAAACTGAAAAAAAAGGGGTTTGGCGCAAATGACCGCTACTTTCAGCTATAATGGGGGCAAACGTACCTTGACATGAAAAATTACGGCTTGGATAATGGCATCAGGATCATGGGGGACAGGAATTTGAGAGGAGAAACATCATTTTGCACGTTCGCGAAAATGCCGCCATCTCCGGGATAATAACCCCGGCTGATATTCAGGATATCCTGAAAAAAGAGCTGGCCGCTGTGGAGACCTCCATAAGCGAAAATTTCCAGTCTTCGGTAGCCATGATACCCCTTATCAGCGAATACCTCGTGAGCGGAGGGGGGAAAAGATTGCGCCCGATGCTCCTTCTCGCTTCAGCCAGACTGTGCGGATTCACCGGCAAGGAGAACGACAAAGACATTATTCATTCAACGATAATGGAATACATTCACGCGGCATCGCTCCTCCATGACGACGTGGTGGACACCGCGGATCTCCGCCGAGGAGTATCAAGCGCGAACGCCAAATGGGGCAACCAGTACCCCGTCCTGGTGGGGGATTTTCTATTCGCGAAAACATTCTCCCTTATGGCAAAACATAGCCCGCCGGGTGTGATCGAGATAGTAAGCGAGGCCACGAGGCTCCTCGCCGAAGGGCAGATATTGGAGCTGGTTCACAGCGCCGACATAGAGATGACGGAAGAAAAATATATCGAGCTGATATTCAGCAAAACAGGGGCTCTCATCACCGCCTGTTGCCAAACCGGGGGTATTATCGGCGGCGCGGACGAACAGCGTCTGAATGCCCTTTCGGAATACGGAAAAAACATCGGCATAGCTTTCCAGCTTGTTGACGATATTCTCGATTTCACTTCGGACGAAAAGACGCTCGGAAAGCCTGCCGGTCATGATTTTATTGAGGGACACGTCACCCTTCCGGTCATCGCCGCCTTCGCAAAGGGGTCAAAGCAGGAAAAAAAGTTCCTTATGGAATCGATCAAGGACGAAGCGCTTGCCGTTAAAAATATTTCCCAAGTAATGGAAATTGTGAAAAAACATGACGGCATTGAATACGCAACAACAATGGCCGAGAGCTACTCCGAGAAAGCTGTAGCTTCTCTTGATGTTTTCCCGGCGGGACAGTTCCTCGACGCCTTAAAGGGTCTCGCTGAATATATAGTCACCCGGAAGACCTGAAATGCACCCGTACGTCGAACTGGCGTCGGAGGCAATCAGGGAAAAGGTGCTGACCAATACGCAGACATCCCCCCCTTCACCGTTGCCCGCCGAATTTGAAAAACCGGCAGGGATTTTCGTCTCCATCAAGGAAGAGGGGGAGCTGAGGGGATGCATCGGCACAATTCTTCCGACCAGGCCAACACTGGCGGAAGAAATTATCGCGAACGCGATCGCCGCCGCAACCCGCGACCCGCGTTTCGACCCGGTGAGAGAGGATGAGCTTGAAAGGATCAATATTTCCGTGGACGTTCTCTCCGCGCCCGAACCTATAAACGGCATGGAAGATCTAGACCCGGTAAAATACGGACTTATCGTTTCATCCGGATTGAAAAGGGGCCTTCTTCTGCCGAACCTGGAAGGGATAGACAGGCCTGAACACCAACTGCAAATCTGCAAACGAAAGGCGGGGATCCATCCAAACGAAGCTGTTACCCTGCAAAGATTCACCGTCACCAGGTATAGATGACAGGCAAGAACCTGAATGCCCAAAAGGAGGCTCTTTTCTGGAGAGGGGATGAGAAACGGCCCGGCCGCGTAGTCTGCTTCCTCTGCCCCTTCAAATGCATCCTTCCCGACGGAAAAACCGGAATATGCAAAGCGAAAAAAAATATCGGCGGAAGATTGTTCGCCATCTCCTACGGTCTCACCACCTCGCTGGCGATGGATCCGATAGAAAAAAAACCTCTCTATCATTTCTATCCAGGCACGAAAATACTTTCACTGGGGCCAAACTCCTGCAACCTCGATTGCAGTTTCTGCCAGAATTTCCAGACTTCACAACTGAAAGCCCCCACTAGATTCATCTCCCCTGAAGAGGTTGCCCATGTCGCGAAATCGGAAGGGAGCGTAGGAGTGGCCTACACATATACCGAACCGCTGATGTGGTACGAGTTCATAATCGACACCGCCCCTATAGTGAGAGGAGCCGGCCTGAAAAATGTGCTCGTGACGAACGCACACCTTGAAGAAGAACCGTTTATCAAGATCCTCCCGCTTATCGACGCTCTGAACATAGACATAAAATCGATGGACCCTTCCTTCTATCGGAAAATCTGCAAAGGGAAACTGGAGCCTGTACTGAACAACGTACGGCTTACCGCGGAAGCAAAGAAAGTGCATCTCGAAATCACCAATCTTGTAATTCCAGGGTTGAATGACTCCGAAGACGACTTTGTAAAACTTTCAAAGTTCCTGGCCGGGCTTGACCCTTTCATACCGCTGCACTTTTCCAGATATCGCCCCATGTACAGGATGAACATACCTCCTACTCCGGTGGAAACGCTTTTCAAGGCGAGAACGATAGCCGAAAAATATCTTAAGTACGTGTTCATCGGCAACGTTCATGATCCGGATGGCAATACTTTCTGTCCGCATTGCAGGAGCGTGGTTATCGAGAGGGATTATTCGGCGACAAAGGTTAATCTGAAGAAAGGCAAATGCCTCAAGTGCGGAAATGATACGAAAATAATTTCGGAATAAGGACGCTACTCTTTTTTCGAAGGGGTAACCGCCCAAGAGACTATCCCCACCAAGCTCTTAGCTTGGCGATGCAATATCGCTTTATGAAAAGATATGGGGATTTATAAGGCGAGGAAAAATCGCCCTCCCGAAAACACCATTAAGTAAATCTGTCAACTCCTGGCGCGTGGTGTATTACAATTAAGAAATGGTTAATGAAGAAAATCTTGAACTTCCGCCAGCCGGGATAACGGTGGAAGTAGCCTTCCCTGTGGACTACCGCGTTCTGAAAGGGGAAGAAAGGGAGGACACTATCCAGAGTGTCCAAAGCCACAGAACCAGCGACAGGCTGGCTCTCCCCCCTCCCACCGAGGAGTACCCCTCCGACCTCTCCAAATTCCGTGATTTTCAGGATATCCCGGAACCTATAAGAAAAATGTGGCTTGCGATCGATCAGAAGCTTGATTCGCTGATACGCCATATCGGAGAGAAGGAGAGCGCCTTGGGCGGTTCCATGAAGGGAATTATTTCCGGCATTTCAAAAATGGGAGCCGTGCTGAAATGCGATGCTGACGAAGGAGACTATCTTCATATCCGGCTATCACCCCCCGCATACCCCCCATTCACGATAGATATCGTGGGGAAAGTGTCTGACGCGAGAACAGACCCTGCAGTACCAAAGGGGAGAAAGACCTGCAATTTACGGTTCGAGGCTCTGAATGTTGACGACCGTGAGCTTCTTATCAGCTATATCTTCAAGAGGCAGAGGGAGATACTGAGAGGGAAACATTCAGACGAAGCTGAGGAATAGCTCAAAAATCCCCTAAAAATCCGCTCAAACAACCCATCGGCCCGACACCTCTTTTTTTAAAAAAAGCCCTTTAGTAAATTTTTCGGATTTTCGATAAGTTATATGTACAGAGGATAGTAAGTGAACTGGTTTTGTTGCGTGTAGGCCGTACCCGCGTAAAACCTCAGTGTTCATCGCCTAATGCGGATCCGGAGGAAACTCCGAATCCGCTTAGGCGCCTCCTGTATACCGCTCCCTTTTAGAAGGGAAAAAACAAAGAAGGGCCTTACTCCCCTTCCTTTTACCCGTATCACTCTACTTCCGGCTCTCTGACGAGGACGCTAAAAAAGCGCAACTCCAGAGAGAGGAAGTGGGGAGAATCTCCAGACCATCGCACTGTCACGGCTGAAGCTGACCGGGTCAATCCGGTGTGTTGTATCTTATGACCTTGTAAAGCTCCAGCGAAGAATCGGAATCAACATCTGTGAAATTTATACCGAAACCCGGGTTTGATTCCCGTTCCTGCCAGTTGACAACCTTGAATTTCCCGTTGATATTCACCTCCGGTGAATCACCAAAGGCAAGATTGAAGCTGAATGTCCCTTCAGTTCCCACAGGGGGCCGGAGATCGGATATAACAAAAACACCTTCCATGGAGATGTCCCATGTTTCGTCATAACGATGCGATTTGCCGCCGAAGGTCAAAACAAGGTCGGTAAGGAAATGAACTCTGCCGTAGTGGCGTTTCTCTTTATTTAGGTTATCCGTTTTTTCCCGCATTGGAATAGAACTCCACAATTTTCTTGGTAAGGGCATCCATAGTGTATTCCGCCGGTTCTACATCTATTTTAAACCCAAACTTCTTTGCTGTGGTAGTGGTAATTGGCCCTATTGAGGCCACACGCAGTTTTTTCCTGATCTCTTCGATTTCGGTATCGGAGAACATGCTGACGAAATTTGAAACTGTCGAAGAGGATGTAAAAGTGACCATATCCGCATCCCCATTCTTTATCGCCTCGAATAACTCGTCTTTCCTGGCGTCCGGTCTATGGGTCCTGTACGCCGTTACAACATTCACTTCGGCTCCTTTCTCCCTTAGCGTATCGGGGAGTACCTCTCTCGCCTCTTCGGCACGGGGTATCAGTATCTTCTTCCCCTTTACATCGCCGATCGATTCGAGAATCCCCTCCGCGCGGTATTCATCGGGCACCAAGTCGACCCGTATCCCGAGCGCTTCAACCGCCTCGCCCGTGCTCTTTCCAATGGCGCATATCTTCGGCCCCGCGAGGTCGCGGATATCGCGCCCCGTCTCCTTGAGCCTTTTCAGAAGATACGCAACGCCGTTAACTGACGTGAAGATCATCCAATCATATTTCCTTGCCTCCCCCAGCGCCTTGTCGAGAGGCGACCAGTCTTCGGGATCCGCCGTTTCAATGGTCGGGAACTCAATCGTTGCCGCGCCCATCTCCTGTAGCTTGTGAAGGAAATCGCTTGCCTGTGCGCGCGCCCGTGTGACGATTATGGTCTTGCCGAAAAGCGGCCTGTTCTCGAACCACCCCAGTTTCGGCCTCAGGGAAACAACCTCACCGACAATGATAAGTGACGGAGGCTTCACATTCCCCTTTTCAGCCACCTCAACTATATTTTTCAGTGTCCCGGTCCAGGTCTGATGTTTCGCGGTCGTCCCCCATCGAACAAGAGCGACAGGCGTTTCGGGACTTCGCCCGTTTGAAACAAGTTTATCGACAATGTACGGGAGGTTTTTAACCCCCATGTAAAATACCAATGTTCCAATACCGGTCGATATCTTCGCCCAGTCGATCGCGCTTTCATCCTTTGTCGGATCTTCGTGCCCCGTAATGAAAGCAAGTGACGAAGTGCAGGAACGGTGAGTTATCGGAATACCGGCATAGGCCGATGCGGCCACTCCGGCGGTGACACCGGGAACTACTTCAAATCCTATCCCCGCCTCAACCAGCTCTTCGGCCTCTTCCCCTCCGCGGCCAAAAACATACGGATCCCCCCCTTTTAGACGGGCTATCGACTTCCCTTCCTTGGCCTTCCGCACAAGGAGGTCGTTTATCTTTTCCTGCGGGAGCGTGTGATCCCCCCCCTTTTTCCCAACATATATTATCTCTGCACCCTTTTTTACGAAATCAAGGAAGCGGATATTAGCGAGGTAATCGTAGACTATCACGTCGCAAGTGCGGATAAGCTCCATCCCTCGCATCGTCATAAGGCCGGGATCGCCCGGTCCGGCGCCAATTAAATATACTTTTCCATTCATAATTTAAGAGAGAAGACTACCATAAACACGCTTACCATTTCCAAATAAAGGTCGAAGTTTTTTTTGGCGCGTAGAAGGATTCAATCCTGGCTCTTTTGTGACCTCTCCCACTCAAGGAACTTCTCAAGCTCTTCCTTTATATTGCCAAGAACATAGAAAATGAACACAACGTCGTCCCCAAATCCTATTAAAGGTAAAAAATCTGGTATGGCGTCGAGTGGGTTAAGGAAATATATGACCGCCGCCACGAGGAGCACGATAGTTTTTGTAGAGACATCACGATACTCCCCCTTTACCCACGCCCTGATTAGCCGAATGAAGGCAAACAGGGTATCCAGTGCCGCGCCAAACGCGCTCCTGTTCCTTTCCGCTTTCTCCTTCGCCCTGTCCAACACGGATGAAAGACCTTCGCTGTCGCCAACCATGTCGTTCGCGCGGGATACGAACCTCTCGAAAAACCATGGCTCTTTTGTCATTGCTGGATTTCCCCATGCTCCCGGCAAAATTTTAGTTTTAGGGAATTACACCCTTTGGACTTATATTGTTAGCAGATATTGGAAAATATGACAAATAAAAGGAATACTTTTTATGCGAAGTACCGCTTGATGAACAGAATTGACGGCCTGAATTTCATACACAGGTTGACTTGTTTCAAAAGCATCACTTATCCTAGTTGCCATGAATCAAAATAACGAACCAGAGGATAAAATGAGAAATATTTTTCAGAAAATGCAAGTCCCGGGTCTGAGGATAATAGAGTTCGGCCTTGCTATTTTTATGGTAATCGTTGTCATCTGGGGTCTGGTCACCTTGGCATTTTCCATCCCCTGGTATGGCGAAATCTTAAACTTCAAACAGTTCAGGGAGATGATGGAAGGTATCCTGAGCGATATCCTTCTTCTTGTTGTCGGCCTTGAACTTGCCGGGCTCCTCGTGCACAGAAAGATCGAATTTCTCATTGAAATTGTCCTGTTCGTCGTTGCGAGAAAAATGCTGATAAGCGCCTACAGCTCCACTGAAATCCTGTTAAGCGTTGTTGCGCTTGCCGGCCTCTTCGCGGTGCGGAAATATCTCCTTATCTGCCCCGGCTGCGACAAGATTTTTGTGGAAAATAACAAAAGTTAAATCTGAGGAAAATCATGGGTGGTGACGCTGAAAAAGAGATACTGAAGATACTTGAAACAGCCATGAAACGTGAAATCGACGCTGAAAAACTCTATCGACGCGGAGCAGAGATCGCCGTACGGCCGGAAGTAAAGAAAATGTTCATTAAACTTGCGGATGAAGAAAAAAAACACGAAAAGGTATTAAGGGATTTTTACAGAGAGACCAAGAAACGTCTTGGTTTGAAGATTTTCGGAGAGGATGATCCCAGCTAGGGCGAAGAGGAGAATATCTGTCGCCGTAATCGGCGCGTCTGCCGCCGACAAGGGAACGGCAGACATAGCATATGACACCGGGTTCAGAATCGCAAAGGAGGGATGGACGCTTATCTGCGGAGGGCTGGGAGGCGTTATGGAACATGTTTCGAAAGGGGCATTTGATGCCGGAGGCCAGACGGTAGGGATACTTCCAGGATACGCGCACGACGACGCCAACGAATACATTAAACTTCCAATTCCTACCGGACTGGGGCATGCAAGAAACGCCATAGTCGCCTCTTCAGCAAACGGAATAATCGCTATCGGCGGAGAATACGGAACCCTTTCAGAAATTGCGCTTGGGCTGAAAATGGGGAAACCTGTCGTAGGGCTTTCAATCAATTTTGACATAAAGGGTGTGCTCCCCGCCAGCACGCCTGAAGAAGCAATCTCCATTCTCAAGGATCACCTTGCGTAAAACCCTAATTTCCCTATCACTCATCTCTATTTTCCTAATATCAGGATGCGCCTACGATCCAAATCTGAAACGGGACAAGCTGGCAAAAAGGGATGCCACAAGGCATCGGGTCTATATAGTAAACAGGGGGGATTCTCTCTCAAAGATATCCAAAAAATATGACGTGGAGCTTGATGCCCTCAAGAAAAGAAACGGGCTTAAATCGAACAAAATAATCGTAGGACAACGCCTCTACATTCCGAGCAACTCCTTCAATGAGCAATATAAATCAGACAAACCCGTACCGCAAAAAGGTAGCAAAAAATGGAAAAGCGGCAGAAAAAAAACTGCTGACAAAAAAGGGGGAAAATATGTCCCCCCAACCAAAGCACCAAACATAGATATCCGTCTTGCCTGGCCCGTGAAAAATCCGAAGATAACTTCCAACTTCGGTGTACGGAAATCGGGCAAACATGACGGGATCGATATAGCGGCGCCGAGAGGAACTAAAATATACGCCGCCGCCGACGGCATCGTGCTGTTCAGCGGCTGGGGACCGACAGGTTACGGACTCACCGTTCTCGTTAAACATAGCGAAAATATCTTCACCGTCTACTCACACAACGATAAAAATATTGCAAGAAAAGATCAGAAGGTCAAAAAAGGGGATGTGATCGCGACGGTAGGAAAGACCGGAAGGGCCACCGGCGAACATGTTCACTTCGAAGTGAGGGTAAACCGGGTTGCCTACGATCCTCTCGCCTACCTGCCAAAACTCGGAAAGTAAATGGCCCACGGATGCAAAAAGGAATTTGTCCCTGCAGAAACCCCAGTCGCTCTTCCCCTGTTACTGCGCTTTCCTTAATACCTTTATGAACTTCTCGTCGATCCCATTCTTCTCCATCCAATCGATGCGATTCAGCATGCGAGCCTTGAAGATCATCCGGTAGGTATCGAGATTTTTCTCATCGACTTTGTAGATTTTGTCATAACCTGGAAAGAATTTCTCCATGGAGCCTGGAGCCGGCACCTTCGTACCCGGCATCATGTTCCAATCAACCCATTCAATTTTATTGGCCGCGATAAGCGGGTAGAGAATAATCGACAGATCCTTCGATATGTCTATCTCTTTCCCGGCCTTTTCATCCACTTCGGAGATGAAAAATCCCCCTGTATTCAGAAGGAACCCGGATACTTTGTGTTTTTTAACGGTTTCAAAGAACATCTCACATTCGGTATTGCGCTTCCATATGCCGAAGGGGTTGGCGCCAGGGGATATCTTCAGCTTGCCTATCTCCTCAAGGGAAATATTTTCAGCCGCGGTGCTTTTTGTGGAAAGGGTAATGTACAACGCGGCCTGAAGGAGCGGGTCCTCGATAAGCGTTACCGGTCCCCATGTGTTGTCCTTCTGGATAGTACAGATAAAGTTCGGCGCCGGAGTATCAAGCTCGTTCGGATTCGCGCCGGGGAGGAAATGCCTCGCCGAAATACATCTTCCGTTCTTCGTGTAAACGTCCATGTAATAAGGTTTCCTGCTTCCAGATTCGTCGAACAACACCAGGGCGTTCTCCGCGGACTGCACGGTTTTCTCCCAGAATGAGCCGGGATCGTATGCGTCCGTCTTGTTGTAGAGCCCCGCTTCAAGCCCCGAAGTCTCGTTTACATCCGCCTGCACGATAATGGCATCATCGTTGCCAAGCTCTACATCCTTGAGCGTGCCGTCCTTGATAAACTCATCGTGATACGCGTTGCCGAGCGAAGACTTGCCCGAACCTGAAAGGCCGATGGTAATAAACACCTTCTTGCTGCTGTCCGGCATTACCAGCGACTTGCTTGAACCGTGTATCGGCATTCCAAGCCCGTTATTGAGAAAGGAGCTCCATATCAGCGAGAGAGCCGCTTTTTTACATTCACCGAAGTAGTAGTTGCCAAGAAGGAACGCCACGTTGTTTTCCACATCGAATATCATTTTAATGCGCGGCGGCTCCGGATCTTCCTTGTGTTCGCGCCTGTCGTGCGGGTTTACCCTGTTATGCCACGCCTCCCAGTCGGGATTCACCCAGTCGGGATGCGAGATGACCTTTATGTTCTTGAACCCAAGCGGCTTGCTCTTTTTATACAAACTTCTTGTTTCATCCGTTGACGGAACAAAATTCATGATGAAGTCGAGGGCGTGCTTTGCGTATTTCTGGGTAACCATGAATTCACATTCACCCATCGCATTCTTGCTTCGGCCAAAAAAACATTTCACCTCCACCTTCGGAACAGGGAGGAGTTCGCGAACCACGTTCTTTATCAGTTTGCCTATTTCATCCACCTCGGAAGCGCTTGATTTGTCGACAACATGCCTGGCCCACGGAGAACGACCCGTATCCTTGCCCGTTATGCTTACAAGCACCTTGTTGTTTGTCTCGAACAGACCTACCCCAGCGACATCGGACATCAGAACATCCGTCTTAATTACGTTTGGCTGCAAACAAGCAAGCTCATAAGCGATGTTGATACCCCCCCTTCGGGTATTCGGCGAGCTGAAAAGCTGTACAGCCGAAGCCTCCAGAACGCTTCCAATATTCAATTTCCCGTTTTCATCTACCTTTGTCGGTATTGTGCTCATAATAAAAACCTCCTCGCGGTATGCCGGTAAATATGCTGACTTCAGCAAAAATAATTGCTATTACTACATAAATAACTTTATGGATTACGCTGCGCACAGTCTATCAAAAAGAGGGGTACGAGACTATATCCAATATCCTGATTTCTCGTTTTTTTTACGCACTTTTCTGCCTACAGGAGAGGAAGGACAAGGAGTGAACTTGATGGAGCGGAACATAGGCTGTAATATTCGTGGAGATGACACAAATTATCCGATACCCGGACAAGATATTGCTTCAAAAATCCAAAACCGTTGAGAAATTCGATAAAAACCTGGCCCTCCTTGGGGATAAGTTGCTCAAACATCTGGATATAAGTGGTGGGATAGGCCTCAGCGCGGTTCAGCTGGGGGAGCCGCTCCGCCTGGTGGCAATCGCCCATCCGGAGAGCGAAACCGGAAAAACAGGACGTATGCTCCTTGCCAATCCCGAAATCATCAAAACCGAAGGGAGCGTTTCGGACATTGAAGGGTGCTTTTCACTCCCGGGGTTGTGGCTTGAGATCGAGAGGCCGGAGAGTGTTGAAATAAAGGGGCAATTGATAACAGGTTTCCCCTTTTCAGCCCGGTTCACCGGCTACCTTGCGCGAGGGATGATGCATGAAATTGACCACCTTGAAGGGAGGCTGATCTGGGATCTCCTGCCGGGACCAAAAAGGGAAGAAACCGTAAAAAATTACCTTTCAACAGCAGTTTAAATCGGCATTACACACTTAATAGGGATATTTGGATTTCAAAACCGCCAAAACCGCCCCCATTTTTATGCTAGCATTAGCCATTATGCGAAACAGAGTTGGAAGATCCTCATAGATGAAGTGCCCGGCATGCCAGCATCCCGACACAAAAGTCGTAGATTCCAGGCTGAGCAAGGAAGGGGACACGATACGCAGACGCAGAGAGTGCATTCAATGCGAGGAGAGGTTCACGACCCATGAACGTATTGAAGAGATCCTTCCGGCGGTCATTAAAAAGGACGGTAGGCGAGAGGAGTTCAATCGGGATAAAATACGGAGAGGTATCGATAAGGCTTTTCAAAAACTTGCCGTATCGGTTGCCGAAAAGGAAGCGTTGCTCGACAGGCTGGAGAAATTCGCGCGCGAGTGCGGCGACAAGGAGATATCCTCTTCCGTAGTCGGTGAAAAGATCATGGAAGAGCTGAAGAGCATGGATCAGGTAGCCTATGTAAGGTTTGCGTCGGTATACCGCTCTTTTCGCGATGTGAACGAATTTATGGACGAACTGAAAAATTTGCTGAAGGATAAATAATGCCGAAATTCTACCCGATGATGATGAACCTGAAAGAACGCACCTGCCTTGTGGTAGGTGGAGGAGACGTGGCGGCGCGCAAGATCGAAATGCTCGTTTCGTGCGGCGCGAAAGTTGTCGCAGTCGCGCCGGAAATAGACGAATCGCTCGCGCCTCTCATTAATAGCGGAGACGTAAAACACCTGAAGGAAGAGTTTCGCGCCGAACACGCCGACAACGCGGTTCTAGCTATTGCGGCTACCGACAACGAAACGGTAAACCGGGCGGTATACGACTGTGCAACGAAAAGGGGGATCCCCGTAAACGTAGTGGATGTTCCGCACCTCTGCACATTCATTGTTCCGTCCATCGTGGAGAGCGGCGACCTGCTGATAGCGATATCCACTTCCGGCAAATCACCGGCGTTCTCCAAAAGGATCCGCAAGGAACTGCAGAAAAAGTTCGGCCCGGAATACGGCGAAATGCTGGAGATAATGGGGAAGGTAAGGGATCTCTACAAGGATATAGAACCCGACCTGAATAAAAGAATGAAAACGCTTAGCGCCATAGCAAATTCAAATCTTCTCGACAGGCTAAGGGCTGGTGAACACCCCGATCCTGAAGAGGTTATTGAACAGACAATAACGGAATGAACAAGGCAGGAATTTCTTGAAAATATTGATGGCCCTCGCCGCATTTTGCTACTTCCTCGGGATGGTGAAATTTTTTCTCCATCTCGCTGTGAAGAGACAGATCCTCTTCTACCTCGCAACGGCGATGATCGTAGCGGGATTCCTCTTCCACACCGGGATGATGTTCAAGATATCCTCGATGACCGGTCACGGACCCTATACGACTCCGTTTGAGCAGGCATCGTTTTTCTCATGGACCATAATGGGGATGCTCATAGTCGCCATCTTTTTCTCGCGCGTAACCGCGCTTGGCGTATTCGTCTCCCCGATAGGTTTTCTCGTTCTTGCCTATTCGTTCCTTCTGCCGATGAGCGACAACTCGCAACTTACGAACAATGAATACTGGCTTACGCTCCACCTGACGCTCTCCTTTCTGGCGCTATCGTCGTTTGTCGTCATATTTGCCGCCTCGATCATGTACCTCATGCAGGAGAGGCAGTTGAAGAGCCATCATCTCTCTGGGATTTTTAAAAGAATGCCGGACCTGCAAACACTCGACACGGTGTTTCACAAAAGCCTCATCTTCGGATTTCCGCTTATAACAGTAGGAATGGGCTCGGCTTTCATGCTTACGATAACGAAGTACGGTTCGCTACTCGGCCCGAAGCCGGGAAGAATACTCCCGCTCCTGATCATATGGGCAGTCTACGCTGTCATAATGATCGGAAGAAGCCTCCTGGGATGGCGCGGTCACGAGATAGCCCTGATGGGCCTCGTGGGGTTTGCGGGAGCAATGGCGGCGCTCGGCATACATCTCTACTTTTAGGAAAAACAGGCAACAGACAATATAATAGAGCTTCAAAGCGTATCATAAATATTCAGCGCCTATTTCGAGTCAAAAACGCTGGAATGCTTCTAAATGGATTTACACCGATTATATTGAGGAGGATAAAGTGAACAGGATCTCGAGATTGTTTTTTGCATTTTCAATCGTTTTCGCGGTTCTGCCCGGCATGGTTCAGGCCAATACCTATACGATAGACAAGGGGCACACAACTATCGGCTTTTCGGTGAGACACATGGTCATTTCCAATGTCCGCGGACAGTTCAACAATTTTGAAGGAACCTTTGTTTTTGATCCCAACAATATAGATCTCACCAGCGCCTCTGTGAAAATCGACGCGGCAAGCATTGACACCAACGAAGCGAAAAGGGATGAGCACCTCCGTACCCCTGAATTTCTCGATGTGAAAAAATTCCCTGATATAACTTTCGAGCTGAAAAGCTTCATGAAGCACGGAAACAATGAGGTCATGGGGAAAGGGGACATCACCATCCGAGGCATCACAAAGACCATCGCCCTGAAAGGGGAATTTATCGGAGCGGTAAAGGACCCGTGGGGGAACGAGCGCGTAGGATTTTCGGCTACCGGAGAGATCGACCGAAAGGAATTCGGCCTCACATGGAACAAGGTGCTTGAAACAGGCGGCGTCGTTGTCGGTGACAAAGTCACGCTGATCATCGAGGTCGAGGGGATCAAAAAGAAATAGACGATACCAGAGGCTCCGGTAACAGAGGCCGGAGCTCTTATTTTCTCTTCTCGTTCTTTATCTTTTTAACTGCCGCTATTACCACGACCACGGTCGTTACGGTCATTATGGCCAGTACCGCTAGCAGTACCTTTACCAATACCTCGTCTTGCTCTGCCGCCATGGGAGCGAACGAAGAGTATCTCATGATCACCGATGATAGCATTCTGTATAATCTCCTTTAAAACCGTATTGCGCACTATTGCTGACATTTTTCGAAAAATAACAGCGCCTCCTGGCAACAATGAATATACTCCCCATACTCCCATGTTTCAACATGGGATATGTCAAAACGGCTTTCAACAACTTCCAAACAGGAAAAACATCGCGCCATGGCTGTATAATTGACGAATGCGTTTTGCCTATATCACCTCGCCGCTGTTTTTAAAGCACGACACGGGACAACACCCCGAGAACATGCACAGACTGGAGGCGATAAACCGGGAAGTGGAAAAGATTATCCCTCAAAAAAACTGGGTGACCCCCAGGGACGCATTCACGGAAGAAATTTCCGCCGTACATACCACATCCATGATCGCGCATGTGAAGAGACAGTGCGAATCCGGCGGAATGATGCTCGACATGGATACGCTTATATCTCCGCTCAGTTACGCCTC
Organism: Nitrospinota bacterium; assembly: GCA_029881495.1. Classification (NCBI taxonomy): domain Bacteria; kingdom Pseudomonadati; phylum Nitrospinota; species Nitrospinota bacterium. The sequence goes on from JAOUMJ010000017.1 coordinate 60,782, forward strand.
CGCCGTAAAGGCCGCCGGTGCCGGATGCCAGGCCGTTGATGAAATAATCGAGGCGAAGATAGGCCGCGCCTTCTGCGCCGTTCGTCCACCCGGACACCACGCCGAGAGGGAGAAGGCAATGGGGTTTTGTCTCTTCAATAATATAGCGATAGCCGCCTCGCACGCCCGCGCAAGAGGGATCGGGAAGATAGCAATTATCGATTTCGATGTCCATCACGGCAACGGCACCCAACACTCCTTCTATAACGACCCGAACACACTTTTCATTTCCCTGCACCACTGGGGGATATACCCCGGAACTGGGAGGGAGATGGAAACCGGAGGGAACGGAGCGGAAGGGACAAACGTGAACTACCCCCTGCGGTCATACTCCGGGGATGACGTTTACCTCTCCATCTTTCGCGATTCCGCGATGCGGAAGGTGGAGGAATTTTCTCCAGAGCTGATACTTGTCTCTGCCGGATTCGACGCTCACGAAAGCGACCCGCTAGGCGGCATGAACGTAACCGACAGCGGCTTTGAGGAGATGACGAAAATGATAATAGACGTCGCTGAAAAAACATCCGAAGGACGGGTGATTTCTTTCCTCGAAGGAGGGTACAATCTTGATACGCTCGGCACAACGGTTGCGGAACATGTAAAAACACTCATGAAGGGGTTGGAATAAAATGGCGGTTCTCTCCATCGAAGATCTTGAGATACGTTTCAATACCCGCGACGGATTTGGAACCGCCGTGGATGGCGTCTCTTTTTCGCTTGAGGCAAACGAAACTCTGGGCATCGTTGGGGAATCGGGTTGCGGCAAAACCGTCACCGCTCTCTCCATTCTCCGTCTCCTGCCCGAACCCCCGGCGGAAGTATACAGGGGGAGCATCATGTTCGACGGCAAGGATCTCCTGAAACTCCCGCAGAAGGAACTCCAAAAGATAAGGGGAGACAGAATAGCGATGATATTCCAGGAGCCTATGACCGCGCTCAATCCGGTATTCACTATCGGCGACCAGATTGGGGAGGTCTACCGGATCCACCGAAACCTCTCATCATCCGAAGCAAAGGAGAAAGCGGTAGAAATGCTAAGGCAGGTAGGAATTCCCGATCCCGACAAGAGGGTGGATGAATACCCACACCAGCTAAGCGGAGGGATGAGGCAAAGGGCGATGATAGCAATGGCGCTCGCGCTCGACCCTGCCGTCCTCATCGCCGATGAACCGACCACCGCGCTTGACGTTACCGTTCAGGCGCAGATACTCCTCCTGATGGATGAGCTTAAGGAAAAGTTCAACACATCCATCATTCTTATTACGCACGACCTCGGAGTCGTGGCGCAACACGCCCAAAGGATCGTTGTGATGTACGCCGGGAAAATCATGGAAACCGGAAAGGTGACCGAGATATTCGAAAATCCGTCGCACCCTTACACAAAGTGCCTGATGGAATCGATACCTTCAATTACCGGAACGCCGGAAAAGAAGCTGACTGAAATACCAGGCCTCGTCCCCGCTCTCGATTCCAAACCAGGCGGATGCCTCTTCCACCCAAGATGCCCGGAAGTGATGGACGAGTGTAAAACCACACTCCCCGGGTTTTACAAGGCGAGTGACGGACACACTACCGCCTGCCTTCTCTACCGATAGAAAAATTCCCCGCTCCCCTTTTTCCGTGTAATAAGTGGGACATGATACAATCGAAAGATATAGCAATTTGATAACAATACATCCTGACTCCGAAAACTTTTTCGGATGAAGGATGTGGCATGAAGGCGGTACATTGTCCCAGATAGCAGGCACAGGTAGCATGAGAAACGGAAATGCGGATCCCGCACAACAGCTAACATATAACCAGAAGCTGATATCAGAATATAAAAAAAAGCTGAAACCGCTCATAAAGATCCATCCGGTGATCTATGCCAGCATAGCCGACAAAAATATTTCAGATGCGGCGTCTGAAATGTTTGTCAATGTGGGATTTACCTGCCACACGCCCACAAAGAACGAACAGGCCGAACTGGCAAAAACCATAGGTACCTGGCTCAAGAAGGGGCACATGGCACTTCTGCAGTACAGGCCGAAAGAGGCCGGCACTAATCTGATAAGTTTACTCCGCGCCATCCAGGGATATACGACCAACTCCACCTTCTCCGGGCTGATACCGGTCTTTATCGGTACGGTAAACACCGACAAGCAGATCGAAATATTCAGACAGTTGGGAAATTTCGGCATTAGATACGCCTGTTTCATATCCCCCAACACGCTCCCTGAAAAAAACGCGGAGGAACTGCTGGATCATCTCGCAAAATACACCG
>JAOUMJ010000018.1 GCA_029881495.1 Nitrospinota bacterium
AATATCCGAATATTTGCCAACACCAAACCAGGAGATAGGCAACCTTAGAATTACACAAGCCAGGGAGATGATCGCAAAAGGGGCCAATCCTGAAAATCCACAGGTAAAAGAACTTCTAAGAGATGCTATCGATAATTTTCAAACCGCATTTTCCAAAGCATCGCAGCTAAAACCGCTTGACCCCTACAAAGATACCGCTCCCGACAAAGAGGCAACCGCAAAGATCGCCAGCGATATCTTCAGGCTAAATCTGAACGCCGATTTCGGGCATGGGAACGATATTGTTAAAAAACTGAGCGGACTTGCAAATGAATCCTTGAAAAACAGCACCGGCATTGATCCCGAACAGCTGCACCCGTCACAAACTATCAGCCTTGGTCTTGGCGCGCTTGACCGCGGCGATTATGAAGAGGCTGAGAAACTTCTCTTCATGGCGGCTAAAAATCGGGACTATTTTTCCGATGCCACACATGAAATAAACTACTTGGGAACCAGAGTGAGAAGAGAAAAGGGGGAGGATGAAGCCATAAAACTATACAACAGACTACTCACCTTAAATCCTCCAAACAAAGCGGCCGTTTACTTTAACCTGTCCGTAGCATGGAACAGGAAAAAACAGAACGCCAATGCCACCGGAGCGATCGTTAAAGCCATCTACATTGACCCTACCCTCCCGCTGGATAACTCCTTTTATCAAAGTCCGGAGATCTTCGAAGTTCTAAAAAACATTATTCATGCCATAAATGAAATCGAAAAGAATTCCTCAAATATCACCGTTCCGGCTGAAACAAAGATCTACTATGAAATTGTTGAGAAATTCGAGGAGCTTATTCATGTCAACAAGGGTGAAGCTTTCAAATATCTCTATCAAATTGTGAACAGCACTCCAGGATTTTTCAAGAATTCCCGAACTTATGTCAACACTCACTTAACGAACTTGATGGGGCTTGCATACAGTAAATTTTCTGCCATTCAAAGGCCCGATGCTCAAAAATTTGCCAAATTCCTTTTTGCCGCGATAAATTATGGAAAAAAATTGAGCATTCCGCAGAATTCAGTCACATGTGGGAATCTGCTCTCTCAGGTGATGGAGATACTATACACTTCCGCCGATCAGGCGGAGGCCGCATACTTCCTGTCGCAGGCAATTATCATCGACCCCGACTTTATGAAAAAACCCGATTTCTACGCAAGTTCGACTTTTGTAAATCTTGCCAAGGAGATCCATAAAAAACTTTCAAGCGTAAAAGTTGAAAAACTGGTCATATCCGGCGAAACTGCATGACTGTACAGTAACGTTTGGAAATCCGCGCAAGTTGCATCCAAGCTCCCCCCGCTAAAATCCCTATCCATTCATAAAAACCGCACTAATTGCTGTAGAATACTTCGAGTAAGCAATAACTTGGTTTTGGCGGTCATGTTGCCGCAAAAACCTGTTAAATATCGATTTAGCATGAGGGATTATGGGCGCTGGGAACGAAGCTGTGGACGCGGAAGATCCTTTATCGGATTACCTCGACAGCAAAATCAGGCTTTTTATCAACGACAAGGCCATCCTTTCCCAAACCAAGCAGTTCCTGCTCGCTTTGAAATTCACGAACATCGAGGTAACCAATGTGGATCCGTCTTACACCGGAGCGCTTAACCAACTCCTGCCGTTGATGATGAAAGATACCGACCTGATACTGGTAAACTCCCCGACCGCCGTGAGAGCCGGAAGAACCACGATAAAAAAGAACATCCTCGTTTTCTTTCACGATTTTAAACGGTTGCTGGAAGACAGGTCAAAAAGAGATTCAATGACTTTGATTTCGAAATGCGTTCCGATATTTTCCGAAGCCTCGCTCCAGCAAATAAGGGAACAGCTAGTCGTCAATCTCTCCAAGTTCGGAGTCTCCAGCGCGTTCATTTTGAAGCAGCAGGAATCGCTGGTCGGCTTGAACCCCGGTGAACAAAAGGAGAAGAAAAACCAGCAGATGGTTGAAAGGTTCAATGAGATAAAAACCTACCTCATCGAATATTTTAACAAGGATCAGGACGCAGCGATTCAGAACATCAAATCCAAACAGAACGAAGTCGAGCTTTCCAGGAAAAAACAGGAAGCCGACAATCAAATGAAGAAGGGGGCCGAACTGAAAAAGGCCGGAAGATTTGAAGAAGCTATTGACTGCTACAGAAAAGCAATCGAATTGTACCCCGATGATCCAGAGGCATATATGGAAAGCGGGAGAGCCTATACGAGGGTGCAAAAATACTCAAGCGCCATGACCCGATTCAAACAGGCTTCGGAAGTTTCAGAAGACCTGCCAACGCCCAACAAGGAGATCGGAAACCTGATAATCTCACAGGTAAAAGAAAAGATCAGAAAAGGGGCCGACCCCGAAAGCCCTGAAATAAAAAAGTATTTGAACAGCGCCGTGCAGAATTTTGAGTCCGCCATGAAAAAAGCTGAAGGGCTTAAAAAACTTTCGCCGGACGACAGCAGAGAACCGAGCATCGAAGCAGTATCGAAAATAGCGGGTGATATCTTCAAAATGAATTTGGGGACACTTCTTGGTAAAGACCATGAGATGGTTCGTAAAATCGGCTCGCTGGCCCATAAAACATTAAATAACGCCGCTGGAGGAAATCCCGAGAAACTTCATCCTGCCCAGCAGATCACTCTCGGGCTTGGAGCTTTGGAAGCCGGGAACTACCAGGAGGCCGAAAAACTCCTTTTCCTTTCCGCCAAGGATGAAGAACATCTTGCGGACGCCGCCGAGGAAATTAATTTTCTTGGAACCCGCCTGAGGAGGGAGAAAGGGGCTGGAGAGGCTATTCGTCTTTATAAAAAATTGCTGGAGTTGAGTCCTCCAAACCAGGCTCCAATTTATTTCAATCTTGCTGTTGCCCTGAAAAAGATGGAAAACACGCTTGATTGTGCCGGTTCAATAGTGAAATCAGTTGTTCTTGATCCTGACCTGCCAAATGAAAACGCATTTTACCAAAGCCCGGAAATTTTCGAGTTACTGAAAAAGATCATGAATCTGTTTTCACAGGCTGAAAAAAATTCGGCCCAGGTTGAGATATCGCCCGAAAACGCCGCCTTTTACAAATTCGTGGAAAAACTCGAAGCCCTTTCCCTGAAAAATATGGATGAGGCAATAAAATTCCTTTACCAGATAGCCATGAAGATGCCTGCCTTTTTTAAAAATCCGAAAATCTATCTAAATAAAAGGATCATGGAGCTAGCCACCACCGCGGAATCCAGATTTTCTAAAGCCGCCAACGCTGATGCAAAAAAATTCGCCGAATATTTGGGATCTTTCATGGCACAAAGGGATCAGGCCAAATTCCCGCAGAATTTCGTGAACGCAATGCATTTTCTTGCGCTCACAAGAGAAGAATATTTCAAAAACAGCAATGAAGCCAATGCCTCCTATTTTTTAATACAGGCTTACATGAGCGCTGAAGAGCTTTTGGGAAAGCCGGACTTTTACGCAAGCCCGGTTATCGTCGGGATCATGAAGACCACCAGAACCAAACTGGTAAACGTTAAAATAGACCAGCTCGGATAATTCCTTCTAAAAGGTATAGAATTTAGACATGGGTGTAAATATTGGGATCACTTCCGATACCGGTACGTCGCCAAAACCGGTTCACAGGAAACATGAATACTTCTGGATCAAAAAGGACCTCGCCGAATCCGTTTTCAAGGCGGGCGGCATACCTTTCATAATTCCAGCATGTGGAACAAAGATTGAAGCTGAACAGATAATGAATTCTCTTGATGGCCTCGTCATATCGGGCGGCAATTTTGACATTGACCCCGCGCTTTACGGCGCAAAAAGGAAAAAAGTTTCCAACATCAGAAAAAAGGAACGTACCATTTCGGAGATACTCCTCCTTTCGGAAGCAATAAGGCAGAACAAACCTGTCCTCGGAATCTGCGGAGGTGAACAGCTAATCAACGTCCATTTCGGCGGAACGCTTTACCAGGATATTCCAAGCGAAATTCCGGGAGCGCTTGATCATGTTCAAAAAACACATTTCAGCAAAACATGTCACGCCGTCAGTATCGAGAGAGGAACACTCCTCGCCGAAATAATGGGAGTTACATCGGCAAAGGTGAACTCTACCCATCACCAATCGATAAAGGACGTTGCCGCAGGTTTGACAGTATCCGCAATGTCTCCCGATGGGGTGATAGAAGCGATAGAAAAGCCGGGCGACCTGTTCCTGCTCGGTGTTCAATGGCACCCGGAATTCCTGTCGGGCGACGACCGGCAGATCGCCCTGTTTAAAACGCTAGTCGGAGAGGCAAAGAAAAAATGATCATCGGAGTTCCAAAAGAGATAAAACCGGATGAATACCGCGTGGGAATAATCCCCGCAGGTGTAAGACAACTGGTTCTTGCGGGGCATACCGTACTTATAGAAGAGTCTGCCGGCGTAGGGAGCGGATTCCCCGATTCCGCCTATATCTCCGAAGGGGCAGAAATTGCAGAAAGCCCAAAGGATATCTGGTCGCGCTCGGACATGGTCATCAAAGTGAAGGAACCTGTCGAACCTGAATTTGAATACCTTCGAGAAGGATTGATCCTGTACACCTACCTGCATCTGGCGGCTGACAAAGAGCTTACCGAAGTTTTAGTAAAATCTGGAATTTCCGGCATAGCCTATGAAACGGTTCAGGAGAGAGACGGAAGTCTGCCGTTGCTGAATCCGATGTCGGAGATCGCGGGTAGGATGTCAATTCATGAAGGGGCGAAATTTCTCGAGAAGGAAAAAGGGGGGCGCGGGATTCTTCTTGGTGGGGTGCCGGGCGTCCCCTCCGGCCAGGTTGTTATTTTGGGGGGAGGCCTTGTAGGCCTTAACGCCGCAAAAATGGCGGTCGGTCTTGGGGCAAGGGTTACTGTGATTGATATTTCGCTACCCAGGCTCCGCTATCTGGACGATATCTTTGCCAACAAGATCGAAACACTTCACTCAAACCCCCATACGATAAGAGAAAGCGTATCAACCGCAGACCTGCTGGTTGGAGCAGTCCTTATTCCTGGCGCAAAGGCGCCGATGCTGGTAACCCGCTCGATGGTCTCCCGGATGCAGCCAGGTTCGGTGATAGTTGATGTTTCCGTTGACCAGGGGGGGTGTATAGAGACATCCCGCCCGACAACCCACCATGATCCGACATACACCGTAGACGGCGTTACTCATTACTGCGTATCGAACATGCCTGGGGCCGTTCCCAGAACATCAACCATCGCGCTGACCAACGCCACATTCCGATATGCCTATGATATCGCTCAAAAAGGTTTTGAAAACGCCATGCGGAATAGCGAAACTCTCAGGAAAGGGGTGAACACTCATAAGGGAAAACTGACATATGAACAGGTTGCTGTCTCGCACGGTTTAAAATACACCCCATTCGAGATATAGGCTCACCCCTCATTACCGCTTGGCTACCCGCTGTTTCTTGCGTTACAATCACATAAGATATTTTGCATACGTTTTCAAAAGGTTTTCATATGGAGCAATTTGATTTATCATTTCCGACAGATACTCTGCTTGCGTATAAGATCGTCGGGATAGAGGTGAAACTGCTCGCATTGAGCTTTATCATCCTCTTTATTACCTTTATCGCAAGGCGTTTCATTGTCAATAAAACAATGTCGGTCTTGACAAAAATCGCCGAAAAAACCCCCACCAAGTGGGATGATGATCTCGTTGTAATTTCGAAAGGGCCTTTGTCCGCATCTATCATGGTGGTCGGCGTATGGATCGCGCTTTCAATACTTCCTCTGCCAACAGCGCCGATCAATATCGAAATATTCGTTCAGCGAACAGCCAATCTCGCTCTGATACTTATTTTCACGCTGTTCTTTTTCAAGGCGACCGATATCATTTCCCAACTCCTAAAGGAGAAAGCCTCCGATCCCAAACACTGGATGGATACGAGTCTCGTGCCTCTGATAATTCTCACTATCAAGGTATTTGTCGGCGTGGTCATCGTTGTATTCATTTTTCAAAACCTCGGCTACTCCGTCAGCGCCCTTGTCGCCTCGCTCGGTATCGGCGGTATCGCGGTAGCGCTCGCCGCGCAGGGAACGCTTGCGAATTTTTTTGGCAGTCTCATGATCATGATAGACAGGCCGTTCCGTATCGGGGACTGGATACAGGCGGAAGGAGGAACCTATGAAGGAATAGTGGAAGAGATAGGCTTTCGCTCCACTAAACTGAGGACATTCGAAAAAACCGTCCAGGTGATACCAAACGACAAACTTGCGGCAATGGTTCTTGAAAACATGGATCGGAGGAAGGATCGGAGCCTAAACATAAGGCGTATCAAAATGACTATCGGCGTAGAGTACAAGACTGCGCCCGAACAGATAGAGAAAGCGGTCCTGGCTATCCGAAATATCCTGAAGGAGAGCCCAAGGGTTGATGACAGGCAAATCTATGTATATTTCTCCGGGTTTGGTGACTCCTCGCTCAACATATTCATCTATTTTTTCGCCAACTCCACGATCTGGCGGCAATGGCTGGAAACACGACAGACGATATGCTTTGATATCATGAAAGTATTTAAGGAACTCGGAATTGTAATGGCGTTCCCGACACGTACCATCTACCTGGAAAAATCCGACGATTTTCCGGACATTATCAATGAATGACCATCTCTCGGCAAGCTCCGGCTCCGTTCTCAATTCCACCGCATCATGCAGTGGCCATGGTACCTTATCAAAACCCAAACGGTATGATAGATTTATGGAAGTATGAAAACCAAACTTGCGAACTGGCGTAAAACACAGGGATATCTCGACCAGCTTATAAGCCTTTACGGAAAGATGATGGTGGGCAAACCACGTTCATTCATCTTCCTTCCTTTGGCGGACAGCTGTATAAAAGCCGGACGATTAAGGCTCGCCAACGAAGTTATAAACAGGGGGCTTTCGCATCATGCCGGCCTCACTTCAGGACTGCTCATGAAGGCCCGTATAATGATGGCTCAGGGGAAGCACGAAGCGGCAGAAAAAATGATATCCCCGATAATCGAAAAATCTCCCGACAACTTTCTCGCTCGAAAACTTATGGCGGAAACTTGCCTGAAGCTGAATAAACCAGGAATCGGCATCCAGCACCTTGAGCATGTGCGTAAAGCCGCCTGCGGAACCGGCATACGCGAGGATCTTTTTCGCATGCTTGAGGATGCCAGCCGGAAGAGGAACACTCCTGCGGAGGAGACAGGAGGGAACAGCAAGCAAAATATTGTAAATACTCTGGAACGGTGGCTCACCAATGCCGGAAAAATGATGATAAGGGAGTAAAGATATGAAAAATGTCCTGGTAATCAATGGACCTAATATAAATCTTCTTGGAAAACGTGAGCCGTCGATATATGGAAGCGCCACATATGAAGATCTTTGCAAAGACCTCCTGCGCGACGCCAAAGAAAAAAACCTCGGCCTTGAAATATACCAGTCGAACCATGAAGGGGAGATAGTCGACAAGATACAGGAAGCCTCGGAGAAAACCGACCTCATAATAATCAATGCCGGAGCCTATACCCATACAAGCGTGGCGATAAGGGACGCGCTGGCAGCGGTTTCAATACCGATAATCGAGGTGCATATTTCAAACATTTATAAAAGGGAAAACTTCAGGCATCATTCGTACCTCTCTGAAATAGTCTCCGGTATAATTGCCGGGTTCGGAACGAATTCCTACTTTCTTGCATTAAATGCCGCCTCAAGGATGCTCTCTAAATCAGAAAGCTGAAATTATGAAAACCGCCTCAATTCATCGTAAGAGGACGGCAAAACTCGTTAAAGAACTTTCGCTTCTCGGCCTTGACGCCTTTGTTACATTCAATATGAAAAACATAAGATATCTCACCGGTTTCACCGGCACTTCAGCGGCAGTAGCAATCGCCGACGGCAAACCGCTGTTCTTCACGGATTTCCGCTATGCCACTCAGGTAAAAAAAGAGGTGACATCAATGAAAACGGTGATCGTGAAATCCACATGGCACGATGTAGCGAGCTACCTAACTTCCAAAAAAGCGAAAACGATCGGCTATGAGGGGAACTCTCTTACAGTCGATGTGCTCACTTCCCTGAAAAAACTTCATAAGGGGCATTGGAGAGGGGTTCAGCCGGTAGAAAAGCTTCGCACTATAAAGGATGACCTTGAAATTAAGCTGATAGAAAAGAATTTCAGAATACTGGCAAAGGTCTTCAAAATGATCCCTGAAATGATACAGCAGGGCCGTATGGAGCGGGATATCGCATCCGAGATGGAATTCCGGCTCCGCCAGGCCGGAGGCGATGGAAAAGCCTTCGAATTCATCATCGCTTCCGGGAAACGCTCCGCGCTTCCACATGGCGTGGCTGGAATAAAAAAGATATCCAAAGGGGACAACATAACCGTCGATTGGGGTTGCGTGCTGGGAGGGTACCATACCGACAATACCCGTAATTTCTCCCTAGGCAAACCAAAAGCGGAGTTTTTGAAAATTCATGAGATCGTCCTGGAGGCCAACCGGCGGGCCACTGAAAAGGTGGCGCATGGTGTACCGCTAATGGAGATCGATGCGGCCGCCAGAAACTTTATTGCCGGAGCAGGATTTGCCCATCGCTTTGGACATGGTACCGGACATGGTGTCGGCCTCGATATTCATGAAACTCCGACAGTCGGTCCCCGTGCCGAAAATGTCATTGCTGAAGCGGGCATGGTATTTACGATAGAACCCGGCATATATCTCCCCGGCGTCGGGGGGGTAAGGATCGAAGATATGGTATTGGTTACAAAAACCGGTTGTCGCGTCCTTTCTCGCTCCATTCCTCAAGAGATCACATACATCTAAATCGATCTCTTACCGCCTCGCTTTTCGCTGTTTAAAAGAAGGTGTAGAAGTGTTTTTAAATTATCTTGACCTTGTGGCTTCGAAGGCATAATATTTAACCATCTGGTTATACTAACTGGTTAGTTAAGAATTTACCTTTTCGGAGCCGCAACTGAAGATTATGAAAAAAGAAGAAAAAAACGACAGCGTGACAGAGAAGATCCTTGAAACGGCGCGAGCAGTTTTCGCTGAGAAAGGATTTGACGGCGCACGCGTGGATGAAATTGCCCAAAAAGCAGGGGTAAACAAGGCTACGATCTATTATCACATTGGCGACAAGGAAAAGCTCTATAACAGTGTCATTAAAAATTCCATTACTGCGATGGCCGAATCCATGGAAGAAAACGCCAAAGGAAACGAAGAGATAACTAAAAAGCTCCGCGCCCATATCCTCTCTCTTTTAAAAACCACGGGCAGCGCCAAGGGCTTTTCCCAACTCATGCTAAGAGAGGTAGCTTCCGGCGCAAACCGTATTTCGGATGATCTTATCGACCAGATGTTCAGAACATTCTTGGCGACATCGGGGATACTCGGTGAAGGCGCAAGGAAAGGAGAATTGATAAAAGTAGAGCCAATGGTTCTTCACATGATAATAATGGGGAGCACGCTATTCCTTCATGCAAGCGCCGGGTTAAGACAAAAAGTGGCGAAAAGAAAAAATCTGGAGCAGGCTACTCTACCCATTGAAAAACTTGCAGAACAGCTAGCTGATTTTTTTGTAGACGCGCTTAAAAAATAAATTTTGCCAAAACAGGAGAAATAAATGCATTTGTATCGAAAAGCTATTGAGAACTGGTTCGAACAGCTCACAAAACTTGTTTACAAAAAGAGGTTAACCACTATCTTCCTTATTCTGGCACTCGTAGGGGCAATCGCCTCCAATCTCCCAAACCTGAAAATTGATACCGAAACTGAAGGGTTCCTCCATGAAAACGACCCGACGCGAAAAGTCTACAACGAATTCCGCGACCAATTCGGCAGAGATGAACTGATAGTACTGGCACTCCACCCAAAAGATGTTTTCGACATTACGTTCCTTTCCAAACTGCAAACCCTGCACAAGGAGTTGGAAGACAGCGTCCCGCACCTTGATGACGTAACCAGCCTCATCAACGCACGAAACACGCGAGGAGAAGGAGATCAGCTCATCGTGGAGGATCTCCTTGAGAACTTCCCGCAATCGCAAAATGATATAACTGAATTAAGGGAGCGTGTGCTGTCCAACCCACTCTACAGGAACACCATGATTTCCGAAGATGGAAAATTCACCACTTTGATCATCAAGACAAGCGCTTTTGCCCCCTCAGACAATACTGGGGACATGCTTGGAGGCTTTGAAGATACCAAGACGCCCGAAATCGGAACAGCGCCTAAAAGAAAATTCCTCTCGGCGGAAGACAACAGGGAAACCGTAAACAAGGTGAAGGAAATTATCGCAAAATACAAAAGTCCTGACTTCCCGATACTGATTGCCGGGTCACCCGTCATGACGAATGACCTGAAGGCCGCAATGATGAAGGATATGCAGAAATTCATGAAACTGCTTGTCGTTATCATCGCTATTTCTCTTTACGCTCTTTTCCGCCGGAAAACCGGCGTTCTAATACCTCTTATCATCGTGATCCTTTCGCTCCTTTCAACACTTGGCTTGATGGCACTCTTTGGAGCCGCTATCAAACTGCCTACCCAGATACTTCCATCTTTCCTCCTCGCGGTCGGCGTGGGCGCGTCTGTCCATGTGCTCGCCCTCTTTTTCAAGGAATTCGATCACGGAAAAAGCGAAGAAGAGGCCGTTGTATTCGCAATGGGGCACTCCGGTATTCCAATTTTTATGACATCGCTTACTACTGCCGTTGGCCTTGCCTCGTTCGCCACAGCGGAGGTCGCGCCGATAGCTGATCTCGGTCTGTTTGCCGGTATCGGCGTTATGTTTTCTCTTCTATACACAATAGTCCTTATCCCGGCCTTGATATCCATTCTTCCCGTAAGCAGAAAGAGCACTGAAAATGAAATAGAGCGGCACGCGTTTATGGACGGCATTCTCAGAAAAACCGCCGACTTTGCCACCGGAAATGCAAAGGCGATACTTTCTGTCAGCGGAGTGATCATAGTCCTGTCGTTAATATCCGCATCCGGAATCAGGTTCTCGCATAATCCGATGGCGTGGTTCCCGAAAACATGGGAAATAAGGAAAGCTACTACCGAAATAGATACCAATATGAGAGGCACCACATCGCTTGAGGTGATCCTTGATACCGGAAAGGAGAACGGGCTCCATGATGTCGAATTCCTGAACAAACTGCAGAATATGGAAGACAGATTCTCAAAACTGGACAGAGGGGAGCTGTTTGTCGGCAAGGTGATCACTCTTGTCGACATGCTTAAGGAGATAAACAAGGCTTTGAACGAAAACAGGAGTGATTTCTACAAGGTCCCGCAGGATAGGCAGTTAATAGCCCAAGAACTCCTGCTGTTTGAAAACTCCGGCTCGGATGACCTGGAAGATATCGTCGACTCCCAATTCAGCAAGGTACGTTTTACGATGAAACTTCCCTGGATAGATTCCGTAGCGTATTCCAGGTTCATCAAGGAAGTTGAGGCTGAATTTGAAAATGAATTCAAAGGACTCGCGACTGTCGAGGTTACAGGTCTCGCCACTCTGCTGGGGAGAACTCTCGGAGCAGCGGTTACAAGCGCCGGAAAAAGCTACCTGATCGCTTTCGCGATGATAACCATAATGATGATACTTTTGGTTGGCGATATCCGTATCGGTTTGTACAGCATGATCCCGAATCTCTTTCCAATAGTGGTGGCCCTTGGGATAATGATCCCGTTTGGCATGCCGCTCGATCTTTTCACAATGCTTATTGGAAGTATCGCCCTAGGACTTGCGGTAGACGACACCGTCCACTTCATGCACAATTTCCGCAAATACTATCACGAGAAGGAAGATGTATCAGACGCCGTAAGGCGGTCGCTGCACACAGCCGGAAGGGCAATGCTTGTTACCACAATAGTGCTTTCAACAGGATTTTTCATTTTCATGTTCGCGTCGATGAACAACCTGTTCAACTTCGGCTTTCTAACCGGCCTGACAATTATAATGGCGCTTGTCGCGGATTTCCTCATCGCGCCGGCATTAATGAAGGTGATAGACAAACCGGGAGCAGGTTATGACAACTAAACCATACGAATATTCAAAAGGAGAATCCGTAATGAAAAAAGCAATCTCTTTACAAAGGTTCCAAACACCTCTTTATTTAGCGGCGTTTTTTGCTCTACCCATGTTGCTAGGATATCCTGCCGCTTCCCACGCGGAGACCGCCGCGGAGATCATGCAGAAGGTGGAGGATCGCGACGAAGGGGACAACAGCATCGCCGAAATGGAGATGGTACTTATAGACAAAAGGGGGAATGAGAGGATTCGCAAAATCAAGAGCTTTACCAAGTTTAAGGGGAAAGACAGACAGCGGATCATGTTTTTTCTGCATCCTGCCGATGTCAAGGGAACAGGCTTCCTTACCTACGACTATGACGACCAAAAAGTCGATGACGACCAGTGGCTCTACCTTCCCGCGCTTCGCAAATCGAAACGTATCGCATCCAGCGACAAAGATGGTTCCTTCATGGGCTCCGACCTCACATACGCAGATATGACTTCGCGAAACCTCGGTGATTACGAATTCAAACTCATCAAGGAAGATGCCGTGGAGGGGAAACCGGTATGGATAATCGAATCCAATCCGAATGAAAGAGCAATCGAAGAAACCGGGTATACGAAGTCGATACTTTTCGTAAGGAAAGACAACTATGTCGTTATCCGGGGCAAACATTGGGTCAAAGACGGCAACAAGGAAAAATACCTGGATGTTAAAAAACTTGAGCAGATAGATGGGATCTGGGTGACAACGGAAATTCACGTTACGACAAAAAAAGGAAAAAATACGCTTCACAAAACCGTACTCAATTTCAGCAACGTGAAATATAACCAGAATTTCCCCGAAGACATCTTCACTATTAGAAATCTTGAAAAGGGACTTTGATAATATGACATTCAGCAAAATTTTTGCATTTGCATTAACAGCGGCAATCTTCAGCACGACATTCTTTATCAACACCGCGTTTGCGGAAGAAACGGAAACCGCTGGTAATGAAGACCTTCTTGGAGGTTTTGATGACGACACTTTTGACGGCACCGAAAATGTTTCCGGCGATTCAAAACCGAAAAAAAAGCTGGAGTGGCTCGATATCACCGGTCAACTGCTTCTCAGCTCTTCCTATAACTATTCCCACAAGGAACCTTCGACAGGGAAGACCGATTTTCGAGGTCTCAGCAGAATGCGTGCGGCGCTATTATTGGAATTTACTACCATCCTCCCGAACGAATGGAAGGGATTCGTGAGCGGAAGCGGTTTTTACGACTACGCATACCAGATCAATGGCCGAGATGAATATACACAGGATGTTCTTGACCTTCACGAAAGGGAGAGCGAACTGCGGGAGGCGTTCATCGAAGGTTCGATCTTGAAGAGCGTCGATCTCAAACTCGGCAGACAGATCGTCGTGTGGGGGAAATCCGACAATATCAGGATTACCGATATACTCAACCCTCTCGACAACCGTGAACCCGGTATGATAGATATCGAAGACTTGAGGCTTCCAGTGAACATGGCCCGCGCCAACATATATTTCGGGAGTTGGAACCTGGAGGCAATTTCAATACTTGAAAAAAGGTTTAACAAGAACCCCGCGTACGGAAGCGATTTTTACTACGCTCCTCAGAAGATGCCGGATGATGTCATCCCGTCCGAACCGGAATACGCACTCGCCCTGAAAGGAGTTTTCTCCGGCTATGATGTCTCGTTTTTCGCGGCAAAGATCTATGACGATATGCCGCACGCGGAAGGGAGTTTCCCAAAAATAACCATTGAACACAGCTACCTCACAATGTTCGGGTTCGGTTTCAACCTGGCATCGGGAAACTTCCTGTACAAATCGGAAGCTGCATATTTCGACGGACTGGAATATCTCAATGCAAAGGGTGAGACAAAATCCCGCGCGGACATACTCCTGGGCGTAGAGTATCAGGGTTTCACCGACCAGGTTCTCTCATTCGAAATAGTAAACAAACATATTTTCGATTTCGTTGACAGCATGAAGAACATGCCAGACTACGCGCAGGAAGATAGCGCGCAAACCGCATTCAGGTATTCCGGAAACTTCCTGCATCAGCGGCTTCACATCCTTCTGCTTGTTGCCGGATTCGGCTCGCAAAGCGACGAGGGGGGATTCCAGCGATTCTCTGCCGGATACGACATCGCGGACGCACTGCTGATAACCGCCGGGGTCATCAATTACGATTCAGGCAAACAGGGATTTCTGCAGAATATCGGAAATAACGACAGGTCATTCCTTGAATTGAAGTGGAGTTTTTAAAACATACCTGCGCCAGGCCGTTTTCCTGAAACGGCCAAAACAGTTTTTCAGTTGCTGAATATTTTCAGCTCCTTTACCAATTGCGAAAGGAACAGACCGACATCGGTGACAATGCCGACAGACTCAAGGCTCCCCCTGTCGGTCAACTTGGTAACGACGGCAGGATTGATGTCGACGCAAACCAGTCTTACGTTGGCAGGTGTCATATTCCCGGTCCCTATCGCGTGAAGCATGCTTGAGAGCATCAGGATCATATCGGCCCCCTTGATGAGCCTTGAATATTCAGCCTGCGCCTTTGTCAGATCCATTTCTGTATCAGGTAGCGGACCGTCATCGCGAATGCTTCCGGCGAGACAGAATGGGATATTGTTCTTCACAAGTTCATAGAACAGGCCGGACTTCAGCTCTCCGTTTTCCACAGCCTTGGCGATAGAACCGGCCCTCCTTATCCTGTTTATCGCGACGAGGTGGTTTCTGTGCCCCCCCTCAACGGAGCGCCCGGTTCTCAGGTCTATCCCAAGGCTGGTGCCGAGCATCGCCAACTCAATATCGTGCGCCGCCGTGCCGTTCCCCCCGAGCAAGGCGCTTATATAGCCGTCGCGAACCATCTGTGCCAAGTGTGCCGAACCGCCTGTATGCACAACCACCGGGCCAGCTACGACGACAAGGCGTCCATTAAGGTTCTTTATACGGTTCACCTCCCACGCAATCCTTTCAATCGTAAGTTCAGCCCGCCTTTCGCTTGAAATGTTCGCCCCCATGAAACTGAAAGTCTCCTGCCTGCTGTATTCACTCACAGGGCGCACTATCCTTATCCCTTCGCCGCCGGTAACCACCTTGTCCCCTTTTTCAAGCTCCCGAAACAGTTTGCATCTCGCCGTTTTCCCGGAAACGGCCACAACCCCGTCCATCCTGAGGTTTTCAACAGACACCCATTCTCCGTCCACTCGAATTTCCGTATGATAGATAGTCGTGCTGTAAAAATTTTCTGGCGCGACGCCATTTTTTCCCACTGCCGCCAGCAAGGCATCAGCTGATTCACCCTGCGGGGGAGTGGCCCCAAGCGGTATGATCTTGCGAATGATCTTATCGAGCGCCTGTTCGCTAGGCGCGCTTACCTCTATCTCCGCCGTGGAGAGCTCGTTCCTTTTTCGGCCAAGACGCATCTCGTGCAGTTGGAATGCGCCGCCGCCATAGATGATAGAATCGCAGACCCTGCTCATGAGGTGTGAATCTATCAACTGTCCTTCCATTTTTACTTTGCGGGTTGCAACAGTCGAATGCGCGGTTCTTTTTACTGATGTTTTTTCGTTAAGCCTGAGAGTAAGGCATTTGGCACTCCCCCCCGCTTTCATGAATTCCGTCAGCGGTGTTTCGATAGGCTCAAAACCGCACTCGCTCAATCTCTTCCTTAATCCGCTGGAACATCGGTTCATGATCACTTTTTTACCTATGTTTACGGAGTTGGCTGAAAAATCAACCGCTTCATCCATTCCCAACTCAATTCTTTTATCCGGCGGAACCCTCTCTTCCACTATCCTGTTTGAATTGGCGTCCAATGCGCCGGGATAGTACATCAAGTACCCATCTTCCATCGGCATGAAACAGGTATCAAGGTGATAAAATCTCGGGTCTGTCAATCTAAGGCTCAACACCTCTATGTTGAAGATCTTCGCCAGATACGGATGCGTTTCCAAAGATGTCCTATCGCCGTATGCTACCCATAGCCATCTGCCGCTCCCGTCCAGTAGCGCGTCACCGGCCCCTTCAAAAAGGAGGTTCGGCGGTATGAGATGAACACTTACCCCTCTCTCCTTAAACCATTTTTTAAACTGCGGTTCCTCCGGCTCTCTCTCCCTCTTGGCAAAGTGTGTCAGCACAAACTCATTTTCAATCAGAATTCCCGCGTTCGCAGTGAAAACCATATCAGGCAGTCCCGGCTGAGGCTCTATCAACTCCACCTCCGCAACGGATTTTAAAGCCTCGTACAATCTCTCCCACTGCATGGCCGCAACTTCCCTATCCGTGCGACCCACGTTCCCCTTCATCCACGGATTTATGACGTAATCGACTCCGAAATACTCCGGCCTGCACATCAGGAATCTCACGCTTTGCGTTTCTGCTCCAGGATTTTTCAACAAAACCTCCAAAAAAAGAGTTTTCGACTTGCGATGAATTAGATGACTGACTTCACACAAATATTATACGACATACCTGAAAAAGCGAAGGAAATGAATGTACCGCGGTACAAATCGAGGATAACACTTCTCAACAAAATATCGCCGATTGGTGTTAAACTTCTATTTAGGGAAACCGTCGAACAATGTGGGCTTGATTATTTCAAATCGGCGGACAGTCCAGACAAACTCTTTACTGGGACAGTTGAAATTATGAAAGCAAATACTTTTATTATGGCCCTGCTTCTATTGTTGCCAATATACGCCTTCGCGAAGGACTCCGGTTCTCCATCGGTTTTCAGGCATTACATGGTTGAAATATTTCAAAATTATCGAAACGTTTATCTTAGCGTACAGGAAAAAAAGTACGATGTTACCGACATTCATTTAAAACAGATGCAGGAGTATATCGCAAGAGCGCCGGGCATGACTCCCGATCTTCGAAAGGACGGGAAAAAGCTGGATAAAAAACTGTTTATGCAGCGGCTGAGCAGGCTTGAAAAAACCGTCGCGGATATGAGGACCGCGCTGGCAAGCTATGATTTCAAGGCTGTTGACAGAATGCCGATGGAGATTTTCAATATCTGCGTTTTATGCCACGCAGACATGAAAATGGAACAGCTTTTCCGAATACCGAAACATGCCACCCTTTTCGGAGAGTACATGCATGAGATATCAAAAATAATCGATACCGCCGAACTGTTTGTTGAAAATGGCGAACATAGCGAAGCGTATGATTACCTCTTGATCTCCAATTTTTACCTCGAGCTTCTTGAAAAAGTATTTCCGGCTGAGGGGAAATCAGGAATAATCATGGATAAAACCTCCTTTAATTCCCGCATCATGGAGGTCAAGAATTTCAATACCTCGCTTCAAGTAGACATAAAGGCAAACAAGCCTGTTGATATCTCCAAGCTTAAAGATAAATTCAACAATTTATGCGTAGCCTGCCATGAACCTGATCGAATATTGTAGCTAGAATTCCGCATTTTCAGGTCTATTTGTACTATTAGATAATGGTCTGCATCATGGAGGCTTTATCCCAAGCAGTCTACTTTAAAAGTGCCCACCTCTGCCGCATTGGCACATTCTCAAACTGGAAACAGGAGTGCCAAATCTTCAAATCTCCCAAGTGGCGTAAAATATTAATATTTCTGTTATTTTGGTATATTATGGGGAGGTAGAGGTGGAGAACTTTTCGTTGCTGGCAACCCGAATTGGGGACCGAAAATGAAATATTCACCCCCTATTTCTACATTTACAATTGCCGACGGAAGATCACTTAACCAGAGGAATCTTCCTTGGCATGAATAACTGATTGAGGAGTTTTGAAGCAGACAAGGGTATCATAATAAAATCCGGCAGACATCATCTTGCATGGCAATTGATTTATTAACCGTTGTCGCTACAAACGGCAAATTACCTTGATTACGCACTATATTAAAATGTGCTTTGTAGGAACTGAATATGAGAATTTTGATAGTAAGTGAAAAGAAATACGAAATCAGGCAGATTCGCGAACATATAGAGCAACTTCCATTTAAGGAATTTGCCAAGGACACAACAACCGAAATATTTGAGGAAACAGGGAGCAAAAACGCCTATGACCTGATCGCTTCCAAGCTAAAGCAGAGTTTTACCTTTGACCTTGTTATCGCGTCACATCGCATGAAACTGGTAACCGGATTTCAGTTGGCCGAAAAAATCCACAAGCTTGAATCGGATAAATTCATCCCTGTCGTAGTATTTGGAACCGGCATCATTGAAGACGCCAAAAATGAGCCAAACAGGGAGATCTTCGCCAATGGAAGAACCTATGTTTCCGAATTGCCTATTACATTTGACGGTTTTAAAAATGTTTTCACCTCCATAGCCGAAACACTCGCCCAGAACGAGGATCAGCATAGAAAAGAGGCAATAGAAAATCTGTTATCCTACAGGGACACGAATGATTTTCTTTCAACAATGGAAAATCTATACATGCTTTCTGCAAGAAAGGTGATCAACTATTCAGCCTATGCTCCATGGTCGCCTATACCTTTACTGAGCCTCGGCAGGATCTATATCGGCAGCAATATGTTCGACACTGCGATTCCCTATCTGAAAAGAGCGATCAATCTCGATTTTAGCCTGAAAGACGCGCATAAAAATTTGGCCATATGCTACAAAAAACTGGGGCAGGCCTATGAAGAACTGGAGGAGCTTAAACAGTTGCTCAAATCATCTCCTCAATCTTCATCTGTACTTTTCAAGGTAGGCGATTCGTATTTACGCGAGTCTGACTATGAAAAAGCTGCGGAGTACTTTAAAAAAGCAATCGCTTCATGCAAACCGGACGATGGAGTTCGTCACAAAGCCAGGATCCATGTCGGTCTTGGAAACGCCTATGTAAAAGAAGGCGATTTCAAAAAAGATATCTCCAAATACACCATGGCTGAAGGGGAGTTTAAGACTGCGATATCAGTGGACCCTACCCTTCTTGCGGCGTATAACAGCCTCGTCATCACTTATAAAAAACTGGGACAGGAAGAGCTGGCCAAGGAGGCAATGCAAAAAGCAATAAGCATCATGCCGGACAGTTCCGAAGGGTGGATCGCACTTTTTGAAATCTATCTGATAGATGGGGAATATGACAAGGCTAAATTTTCGCTTCAAAAGGCCATAAAATACGATCCTGAAAATCAGATCATTCTCTGCATAGCAGGCGAAACCTACGCAAGGCAGAATATGCTTCAGGAAGCGATAGAACTTTTTGAGAAGGCAATTGACATAAACCCGTCCGACCTCAGGCTTTACAATTATATCGGTATTTGCTACAGACGCCTGAATGAGATCGGCATGGCGATTGAATATTATCAGAAGGCCCTGAAGATCGATGACAAGGATCCAAATATTCACTATAACCTGGGCCGGGCTTATCAGCAGGGCAGCAATAATTCTCAAGCTGAAAAATCATACAAGAAAGCGCTTGCCCTGCAGCCTGATTTCAGCGAGGCAAAAAATGCGCTTGATAATCTGGCTAAATTCCCCGCCACTTCAAACAAGCGAAAATCAGTGCGATAACAGATGAGGTATCACCCTCTTTATGTCGAATAATAATTCAGAAATAGATTCTAGAAGGGGACATATTTACTGTTCTTTCCGTGTACTTTCTTTGACTCTTTTTTTCTGCATAGTCATCGTAGAAGCTATTTTCATTTCAGCCCTCTACTTTTTACCTGGATTGCCGCATGCCGTCCTTGTCGCAATCAGCGTTGGAGTATCCGCAATTATTATCCTGCCCGCCGTATATTTTTCCGTTTACCTCCCATCCGCACAACAGGCTAAATCACCTGTTAAAAGCGAAGCAGAGCTGAGGGAAATTGCGGACACGCTTGAAGATGAAGTCCGCGAGAGAGTGGACAAACTCGCTGGCTCTGCCGCTGAATCCCGGGCTGTCCTGGAATCTTCCGCAGACGCCATTGTGAGGATAGATACGGATGGAAAAATTTACTCGGCAAACCAGGCGACCTATAAAATATTTGGTTATCGCAGCAGGGACCTTATCGGAAAAAACATATCCATCATCCTTCCATCGGACTATCAGAAGATACTGGTCGACGGATTCCTCTCCACTCTGAGTGATTGGGGAACTGACAATGTAATCCCTTCCAATGAAGTGCAGGCTGTTACGCGCTTTGGCAATAGCATTCCGATAGAACTTACAATCTCCGAATGCATAATCAAACCGAAACTATATTATGTAATGAACATGCGTGACGTGTCGGAACGCAAGATTGTCGAAGAGGCGCTTAAAGAGAGTGAAAAGAGATATCGCGCTCTCGCCGAGAACAGCATCGTAGGCATATGGCAGGTAACACCGGACGGCAAAACTCTCTATTTAAATCCTGCAATGCGTACACTTCTGGAAGTGGACAAAGATTACAATTTTTCGGAAGCCTCCTATCATTCCTTCTTTACTCTTGATAGCCGGATTAAGATCAGGCAGGAGTTTGAAAAGAGACTGAAAAATATCGCCTCCACATACGATTCGGAAATTATCGGAAATCGCGGAACGATCAGCATCGTAAAGATCTCGGAAGCTCCGCTTCTTACGGATGATGGGGAAGTACACAGCCTGATAGGAACCTTTACCGATATCACTAGCATGAAAAAGGCAGAAGAAGAACTTCGCAAGGCAAAAGAGCTTGCGGAGGAAGCTACGCGTTTAAAGGACAAATACGTCTCGCTTGTTTCGCATGATCTCAAGGGACCGCTTGGAACGATGCTCGGGTATCTGGAGATGATCGAAGATTTTGATGAAAATGGGGCAGATTCACAGCGTAAAAACCTTATTAATTCCGCGCGAAAATCGGGTCAAAACATGCTGCTCCTTATCAACGATGTCTTGAATGTAAGCAGACTGAAAGCCGGACAAATGATCAAGGATAAGAGTTTTATCGACGCATTCTCCATCGCCAACGAGGTTATCGAGAATTTTTTCATTCTAGCGCAGCAAAAGGGGATTATTCTTAATAATGAGGTCAAGAAGCACAGCAGAATATACGCCGACGCCACCATGTATTTTGAAGTAATTCAAAATCTCGTTTCAAATGCGATAAAATTCTGCAATCGGGATGATAAAGTTACGCTTTTTACACCGGAAGGAAAACCGGCTACGGTCGGCGTATCGGATACCGGTGTCGGCATAGACCCATATTATATGGACAACCTTTTCAGCTACGAATTTAAGACATCCACAACCGGTACAGCCGGAGAAATCGGAACGGGATTTGGCTTGCCGCTTTCCAAAGATATTATGGAGGCCCATGGCGGTAATCTGACGGTTGAGTCCACGCAGGGAAAGGGAACCACTTTTCTGGCGTCACTACCCGATATCAAGCCAAAGATCATGCTGGTTGATGACGAAAAGGAGCAACGCTACCTATTTTCCCTATACCTCAAGGATCTTGATATTGAATTGATAGAGGCGGAAAACGGCGCAATCGCGCTAGACATATTGAAAGTATCTCCGCCTCATCTGATGATAACCGATATCATGATGCCGGAAGTCGACGGCTTTGACCTCCTCATCCAGGTTAAAAGCGTACCATCCACAAAATCCATTCCGGTTATGATGATCGCCTCTGATTCAGAGATCAAAACAAAGGAGAAGGCTTTAAGATTGGGAGCTGTCAGTTTCAATGTAAAACCGATAAGCCGCGACGATTTCCTGGCACAGGTACGAAAATATATCGGGTATTGACAACCCTGTCGATGGAAAAATTATAAACCAGAGAAGAGTGTTACACTGCGAGAATTTTATATTCTCCTTTTTCCCATCCGTCCTGTCCCGACAGATACCACTTGGAAAATCGACGGTCGGAAGGGCCTCCGGCCAGTGCAGTACGAATATAATTTTTATCCATTTCCGCGATCATCCGGAATGTAGGGCAAAAACTGGTGGTTCTCCCGCCTGAATTGTATAACTGCCCCTGATGAATACTTGCGCGCCCTCCGCGCATTTTTACCGGACCTCCGTCAAATCCAAACAAAGCCGGAAGCTTACCCCCAAAAAACATATTCGAAAGTTTATATTTTTTGCTTTCTCCCCACTCGACAGCTTCGCCTGAAAGCGCTTCCAGCGCACACTCGGAATATATCTCATTTCTTGACTTTCCATTGAACCACTCTGATCTTTCGGCCAGCAATACCCTGTCGAAGTTCCCGTAAAAATCGGCAAATATACCGGTCCCTTCGTGGAGCCAGCTGACCACCTCCTCACCCAAAGCGCTTTTACCGAAAACCTTGATCAACAGCTTCTTGTAAAACTCCTCAAACAGATAGGCACCTTTTGATTCCGGGTCATAACAGCAATCCCAATCGCGAAGAATATCCCCCTGCCGCGAAAACGGGAGGAGCGGACGCAAAATATCCATGATTTTTTTTGCCTGCAGGGAATATGTATCGAACTGCATTTTCTCGCAGTATTCCGGCGTTAATTTTTCCCTCTCGTCGATCAATTGCCTTATGCGGTCCGCCCTGTAGCTTTCCATCGAGATGTTGCTAGCAGTGACCTTGCCCAGATGATTTAGATCATCATTGGCAGTGACTATATATTGCTCATCCGGGTTATAGCTTCTTGGCAGATCGACATACTCAAAAAATCCCTGCCAGTCGTTCTCTTTTTTCCACCCCTCAAGCGGAACAAAGCCTGACGACCCCTTCCCCCTTTTCGGCAACAAGCCTGACATCTGATATCCGATGTTTCCGGCAACATCTGCAAATACCCAGTTAAACGACACCTCGAGATTCCCCAGGCAATTCATCCCCTCTTCAGCGCTCTTCGCGCTCCAGATATCCGTGAACGCCTTTAACGATTTTACTCCCGCCTCTGCCGTGGCCCATCGCGTAGCCAGGTATAATCCTTCTTCATAGGGGTCTCCATCCAGCACGCCATGTTCGTTTTCGTAAAATTTCACCTCTATCGGTTTCTTCCCTTTTCTTTTTATGATCTCCTTGCGTTCCGAAAAGGGAACCCATTTGCCGTCCTCTCGCTTAGCCTTCCCATCCTTGCACTCCTCCATCCATGAGTCGACGGAATCCATGAAACTGTAGGTCACCCCCCATGCAAGATCGTTTGTTTTCCCTATCACCAGCGCGGGAATACCCGGCATCGTTGCCCCCATACCGTAGCGTTCTCCCACGGAAAGCGATATCTCATACCACACGTTTGGCAGACGATTATTTTCGAGATGCGGATCATTCGCAAGCATCGCCTGGCCGCTGGCGCTTCTCGCGCCTCCTACCACCCAATTGTTCGACGCCATCACCCGCGGAACAATGGAGTTCCACTTCAGCCCTTCCGGCACTATCCTCTCGGAAAGTTTTATCCTCCGTATCAGCGCCTCATCCATATCCCCAAGAAGGCCGGGAAAAAGCTCTTCCAGTTTTTCCTTTTCAACGCCTCCCTGAACCATCTCCACCAGTAGCCGCTCTATCTCTCCCTGCGACTGTGCCAGCGTGAGATACCCGGTCATGCGGGAAAGAAGCATCGTATCGCCGATCGTCCACGCATCTGGTTTGTATCCCGCAAGCTTCAGCTCCCACGGATATTTTTTGGATAAATATTCGTTCACACCTAGACAGTATGAATCTGAAAACTCCTTCAGGTCGGGCGTAAGTTTTGTGACTTCAGAATCGACCTTCCCGCTCCAGTTCATCTTGCGGAAAAAGATATCTATCTCCTCCATCTCTTTGGTTGACTGCAGAAGTTCGGAAGCGCGCCCGAGGCCGAGGATCCGCATAAGAAGCATTTGAAGCCCCCTGTCCATCGCATGACAATAACCAAGCCCTTTATAAAGGTCTGCGATGCTGTCAGCTTTTACATGCGGTACGCCGTTTTCATCACGACGGATGCTTATTGGCCCCTTCCCCATTATCAACTTTTTCATTTACATATCCCCATCCGATAGTAATCATATGCTAAATGTTATTGGTTTTTCGACGCGTCTTGAAATTATACCATTATTACCTGTTATCATAACTAATAATTCGAGAACGATCAGCCGGAAAAGATGCATGCATCGAAATATGCTTTTCAACACCTACTGATCAAGTGTTTTGAATCATGCCCTGACATGCCGCCTATACAAATACTTTGGTCAATATATTTACAATAAGGGCGTAACAACTGCACCCCAATACATTATAAAGGATATGAAGTCGATTGAACTCCCATTAGATTTTCCATCCATCCCCTTGAAAGATATTTTGCCCACCCCCCTAATGTTTCCCGGTATTTCGCCGAATAGTCTTATAAGGGCAAATAACTGTACGTCAATCTGGAGGACATTTAATGAATATTGAGAGTTTATCAGGTGCGGTAAAATCACCGGTTGCCGGGGGAAAAGAGAATACTCCCGCCTTGAAAAAAGCGCTGGACGCTGAAAAACAGAATGGTTCACAGATCATGAAGATGCTGAACAGCGCTTCGAAAGTATCTGGAGCGCTTGGCGGCTCGAAAAAGCCCGAAGGCATCGGCAACGCGATCGACATGGTCGGCTAAAAACCCCAATTTATTTGTCTGTTTTACGGTTTCCGTAAAGCAGACAAATTCTTTTCAACTCTCCCCCTTTCATGGCAAAGTGGGGATATGTTGAATACCCTCCTCCCGTTTCTGGACAGCTTCTTTTTCATATTCCATACGCTTATTCTTTTTTTCAACCTCTTCGGCTGGATATGGCGGAGCACAAGAAAGGCAAACCTTGCATTGCTGTCGCTGACAGCCTTTTCATGGTTCGGTCTTGGGATATGGTACAGCTGGGGCTACTGTCCCTGCACCGATTGGCACTGGCAGGTCAAGAGGAGCCTCGGCCAGCAGGAGCTCCCTTACTCCTACATAAAATATCTTCTCGACACTCTCCTCGGCACCGACCTCGACGCCGGACTGGTGGACGCTACAACCGTCGCTCTTTTCCTTCTCGCCCTCTTCATTTCCGCCTACCTCAACTACAAAGAGTGGAAACAAGGCAGATTATAGTTTGGCATATACACATAATTATGCTAATTTATGTGTATAAACGAAGGGAGATATTTTCATATGACACGGACAAATATTGAATTGGACGAAATACTTGTTGCGGAAGCAATGAAGCTCACCAGGAAGAAGACCAAAAAGGAACTGGTAAATTACGCGCTGGAGGAACTTGTCCGAAAGAAAAAGAGGAAAAAACTCCTTGAGTTTGAAGGCAAGGTAAAATGGTCCGGTAATCTTGTCGAGATGAGAAAAAGCAGGGGATGATACTTGTTGATACCAGCGTATGGATCGATTTCCTAAGGGGCACCCCTTCCCCTCAGCGGCATCTCCTTCACAGACTTATAGAGGAAGAGGAGGATATTTCCATTACCGGGATTATTCTTACGGAAATCCTTCAGGCCATTAGGGAAGATAAACAATTCAATGCCGTTAAAAGCTATCTTATCGAACTCCCCATCTTTGAACCTGAGGGCGTCGATACATATCTGAAGGCGGCAAGCATCTACCGCGATTGCAGAAAAAAGGGGAAGACCGTAAGGAAGACGGTCGATTGCGTCATCGCCGCCATATGCATCGAAAACAGGCTCCCCCTCCTCCACAAAGACAACGACTTCACCAATATCGAATCATGTACCGACCTGAAATTGTTATCAACTAATCAGTAACGCCACCCGCATACTCTACGACTCTTTTGCAACTTTTCTATTCGCAAAGTGCATTAACTAGTTTGATAATTATGTATGAATATTTACAGCCATAAGCAGAAGCTGATACAGAATTCTCTTTTCTTTATTTTACTGTCACTTACATGTTATTCTTTAATTAACAAAATAATCGGCATATAAAATATATTATAAAAGGTCAAAATAATTTATAAATGTTTAAATTCTGTGTAAAATAATCGAAGATTATGGATTATGAAACTGGAAAAATAAATTTAATCAAATTAGGAAGTGATTATTCTGCATCAAACAGAAATGAAGCTTCAACAAGATTTCACCTAATTGATCGCCTTTTTTGTGAATGCTTAGGCTGGGAAAGGGAAGACTGCTCACTGGAAGAATCTTATGCTGGTGAGTTTACAGATTACACCTTCAAAATCAGCAGTAGAAGAGTCCTAGTTGTTGAAGCCAAGAAGGAAGGTGATTATTTCGAGGTCAGTGTTGAAAAAATTAGAAAAAAAGAATACTTAATTTCGACTTTATGCAAAGACAATCCTAACCTCAAGAAAGCAATAAACCAAACAATTAGCTATTGCCAAGCTAGAGGCGTTCCGGTCGGATGCGTTTGTAATGGACCTCAGATCGTAATATTTATTGCATGCAGAACAGATGGCATATCTCCTCTAGAGGGTCGAGCAGTAGTTTTTGTTTCATTTGACCATATGATAGATAACTCTTTAAAACTATGGAATTTCATGTCCAAGGAGGGCATAAAAGATGAAAGAATCATTTTTCATTTACTAGAAAAACCTCTACCTGTTGTACCTAATAAGCTTTCAAGTAGGTTGCTAAACTATCCTGGTCTTAAAAACAGAAATAGCTTTCAAATTGATTTACAAATGTTAAGCGATATCGTACTTGAAGATATGCCAAACACAAAATCAATGGAAAAAGAGTTTCTCTCGTACTGTTACTGTCCGAGTGGAGCACTTTCTCAACATGCAATGATTAGCAAATCTCTTTTGAGGGCACGACATACTGCGCTGTTTAGTTCTGATATTAAAGCTCCAAAAATTGAACAAATTAGTGGAAAAAAGGGAATTGCAGATAATTTTATTGCTGAAAGCATCAGCAAACGTCCAATTTTGCTGATTGGCTCTGTTGGCTCTGGAAAAACGATGTTTACTAGACATTTGATTAATATTGAAGCATCAGAAATATTTGAAAAAGCCATCACTCTACACTTAGACCTTGGTGAAACAGCAATACTTGGCAGAGATATAAAAGGCAGTATTGTAGATATTATAATCAAGCAACTTATAGAAATATACAATATTGACATATTCGAAGATACCAACATTAGGAAAATTTACCCAGATGAGATCAAGAGGTTCGATAAATCAATATATGGAAAACTTAAAAAAACAAACGACCTTACGTTTGTTAAAAAAGAAATTGAAATGCTCGAAAAACTTACCTCTCAAACCGAGAAGCATCTTAAAAATTCATTAACATTCTATTCCAACGTTAACAGGAAACAAGTTATTATCTTCCTTGATAATATTGATCAGAGATCTGAAGATGATCAGCAATCTGCATTTCTAGTTGCCCAAGAACTAGCGGCTAACTGGAAATGCACGGTATACTTAGCCTTAAGACCAGAAACATTTCATCGATCTGTAAAATCTGGTGCACTAGATGCTTATCATCCAAAAGCATTTTCTATTGCTCCACCTCGAATTGACGATGTAATTGAAAAAAGGTTAAATTTTGCACTCCAAATTCTAAGGAAAAAACTAATTAGTCGCGATGAAACACTGAATACACTGTTTGACGTAAATTATTCAAAAATGGAAATAATCATAAAATCATTTAAAACAACATTGCTACGAAAAAAAGATACAGTTGAGGCTATAGATAATATATCCGGTGGAAATGTTCGAAAAGCTTTAGGATTTGTAAAAACCTTTTTTTGCAGCGGACATGTAGATACTGAAAAAATAGTTGCTAAGGGAGAAGGGTATTCCGTCCCACTCCATGAATTCTTAAGGGCCATTATCTTTGGGGACTCCATCTATTACAATCCAGAAAGCTCACCAATAGCTAATTTATTTGATGCTACTAGGAATGATCCAAAAGAGCACTTTTTAATACCAGTTTTGTTATCAATACTTAATTCTCTTACATCTTCAAACAGTGAAGATGGATTTATCAACATGAGTAAAGTTATTGAAAGCTCACAAGGAATAGGCCTTACACCAACACAAATTAATGAAACAATCAACAGATGTATTAAGTATAGTTTGTTAAAATCATCTGGTTCATCTGATAAAAATGAAGAGGAACCTATCGCTGTCAGGATTACTACTGTTGGTGAGTATCATAGGAAAAAGCTTCTATTACTATTTGTTTATTATGACGCCATAATTGTTGACACCCCCATCTTAGATCACAGCTTTAAAAGTCAAATTAAAGACGAACAAACAATACTTGGTAGATTGAATCGTTGTGATATATTTTGCGATTACTTAGACCTAATGTGGGAACAGAGCAATCTACCTACGGATGTCTTTGATTGGAAAATCTATTCTAATGCCATTAGGAATAATATATATACTATAAGGAGAGAACTTTCGTCCCATAGAGCGCAGAAAAATGATTAATTAGAATTATACCTGCATTAACAAGTAGGAGTGCTCTCCCTTAAAGGCTATAGTAACACTCGTTTGATGGCGGAGAGCCAGCCGGAGTAGAGGGCGTCGCGTTTCGCGTTGTCCATCGACGGGATGAAGCGTTTCTCGGATTTCCATAGGTCGCGGATCTCATCGAGCGAACCATATACCCCCGTCTGCAATCCGGCAAGGAACGCCGCGCCGAGTGCGGTCGTCTCCGTTATCACCGGGCGGTCAACCTCCGCGCCTGAAATATCGGCAAGGAACTGCGATAGCCAGTCGTTCTTCACCATCCCGCCGTCAACTCGTATAACCGGAGGTCTAGCGGCGCCGTCCATTACAAGCGCTTCAATCAAATCCCTGCTCTGGTAGCAGACCGCTTCCAATCCGGCGCGGACGATATGCTCCTTCGTGCTGTCTCGCGTGAGACCGAAGATCGCGCCTCGCGCGTCCGGATCCCAGTGCGGAGCGCCAAGCCCGGTGAACGCAGGGACAAGATAAACGCCACCCGTACCATCAACCGATCTTGCCATCGCTTCGGTCTCGCTCGCGTTTGCGAAGAGTTTCATCTTATCGCGCATCCACTGCACGGTCGTCCCTGCGTTGAATATCGAACCCTCCATCGCGTATACGACTTTCCCGTCGAGGCGATAGCCGACCGTCGTAAGCAGGCGGTTCTTCGACGCGACCCCCTTCTCACCCGTATTGATTATCATGAAACAGCCGGTGCCGTATGTGCTCTTCACCATCCCCGGCTCGAAACAGCACTGCCCGAAAAGGGCCGCCTGCTGGTCACCCGCCATCCCGCCAATCGGGATCTCCGCTCCGAGGAGCGACGCGTCGGTCGTGCCGAAATCGGCGGCGTTATCGAGAACATCCGGCAACAGCTTTTCCGGAACATTGAAGATCTTCAACAGCTCCCCGTCCCACTCCTGCGTATGGATATTGAAGAGCGACGTGCGCGCCGCGTTTGTAGCGTCTGTCGCGTGGCTCTTTCCTCCGGTGAGACGCCAAAGGAGGAAAGTGTCGATAGTGCCGAATGCAAGCTCCCCCGCATCGGCCCTCTTCCGTGCGCCCGGGACGTTATCGAGGATCCATGCTATTTTTGTCGCCGAGAAGTAGGGATCGACGACCAGCCCGGCCTTTGCGCGGATGGTCTCCTCATGCCCGCCTTCTACGAGCTTTCGGCAAATCTCGGCTGTCCGCCTGTCCTGCCAGACTATCGCCTTATGAATCGGCTTTCCTGTTTTCCTCTCCCATATGACGGTCGTCTCCCGCTGATTCGTTATCCCGATAGCGGTAATATCCTTTGCCTTGACCGATTTCGTTGAAAGCGCTTTCCAGCAGACTTCAAGAGTGGTATTCCAGATCTCTTCCGGGTCGTGCTCCACCCAGCCGTCGCGGGGGAAATACTGCATGAACTCCTTCTGATCCTGCGATACCAGGTTTGCGTAGCCGTCGAAGAGAATAGCGCGGCTGCTGGTCGTCCCCTGGTCGATGGCAAGTATATAGTCCGGCATGAATAAATCGTATCACAGACGGAAACGAAACGCAGTCCCGCCCTTGTCAGGCGCCCCGGAAAGCGTTATGGAACCAGACGCTAAATAAGGAAGCGCTGAAAGATAACCGCAAGACCGAGAAAGGCGAAGAATCCTACGATATCGGTGATCGTGGTGAGGATGATGCTTGAACTTTGCGCTGGATCAAGGCGGAGGCTTTTCATGGCTATCGGGATGAACGCCCCGGCGAATCCGGCAACCACCAGGTTGATCAGCATGCCAAGACCGATGACGAATCCGAGCATCGGGTTCGACTTCCAGAACCACGCGACGAGCCCTGTAACTATACCGACTACCACGCCGTTGATAAGGCCGATGGTCGACTCCTTTATGATAAGGGCCTTCACCTTGGCAGGAGGTATCTCGCGCATTACTATCCCCCTCATTACAACGGCAAGCGATTGCGCCCCCGCGTTCCCCCCCTGCCCGGCTACGACAGGGAGATAGATAGCCAAGACTGTTATCTTCGCGATGATATCCTCAAACAGCGAGACTACTGACGCGGCGAGAAACGCAGTAGCAAGATTGATATGGAGCCAGGGGAGGCGGCTTTTTATCGAATCCTTGATGGGAGAGAAAGCCCTCTCATGACCGCTTGCGCCGACCATTTTCTGGATATCCTCCGTGGTGGATTCCTTTATCTCCTTTATAAGATTTTCCGTCTTGATGATGCCGAGGAGTCTTTTGTTTGCGTCGACAACCGGCGCGGCAAAAAAATGATGCTCCTTCAGCTTTGCCAATATTTCTGAACTGTCGGCAAAGCAGTCGATAGCTAGAACATCCGTGCGCATATGCTGAGCGAGCTTGTCCGTCCCGTGGGCGAGAAGCATGTCGCGCATGTTCATAACCCCTTTGAGGTGATTTCCTTCATCCACGACATATATATACGAATCGGGAAAACCTTTTGCCGACAGCCTTCGAATCTTCTGAATTGCGTCGCGCTGCAGGACGTTTTCGTTAAACGCTATTACCTTTGTCGTCATCAGCCTTCCGGCGCTCCCTTCTGGATAGGTTAGAAGCTCCTGTATCTCGCTTTTCTTTTTCTCGTCGATGATCCCCAGGAGAACTTCCCTTTTCTCGGAAGAGACCTGCATCAGGATCGAAGTTGTTTTCTCGGAATCAAGATAGGCGGTTATCTGCGCGAAATTGGCCTCAGGCAGGCGCTCCATCAGCGAAGCGGCGTATGAGTCATTCAGATATTTCATTGCTTCGGCTACAACCGAAGCCGGGAGGAACTTGAATATTTCGATCGCATCCTCTTCCGGCATTGTTTCCAGCGTCCTCGCCGCGGCGACCGGATCCTGCTGAAAATACTTTTGCGTGACAGATACAAAGGCCTGATTTTTTTTCATTTTACTCTCTATTGCCAGCCGGGATTTTCAACATCGGTCCGTCAAAGCACATGATAACCGATTTGTGAAACGCAATCACCTTCCGCCGGGCTTGCGATATAAGGATCCATATTTTATTTTCTGCCGGATATCCCTTATACTCTGTTAAGCAAGCAAATATTCTAAATACTATCTATGAAGATCGGCAAATGAAAATAATAGAAGATTTTATAAAGAAAGAATCCTCCAGCGGCATTATTCTGATAATTGTCACAATTCTGGCACTTATACTGAAAAACTCCCCACTTTCGGATATGTACGAATCTTTTCTCCATACACCTGTTGAGGTCCGCTTCGGAGCGCTTCACATAGACAAACATCTATATCACTGGATAAATGATGGCCTGATGGCAATATTTTTCCTTCTTGTAGGAATAGAAGTAAAAAGAGAAATTCTTGAAGGTCACCTCTCTTCCTTTTCACAGCTGGCGCTGCCCGGGTTTGCCGCCGCGGGGGGCATGATAGTCCCCGCTCTCATATACGCATCATTCAATTATTCCGATCCTGTTGCCTTGGCCGGGTGGGCTATACCTACCGCCACCGATATTGCTTTCGCGCTCGGCATTCTTTCTCTTCTTGGCGACAGGGTACCTATCTCGCTGAAAATATTCCTTATGGCGCTAGCCATTATAGACGATCTTGGAGCAATACTTATAATCGCAATTCTTTACACGACCGACCTCTCCCTACTCTCCATCACCTGTGCCGCGAGCGCCCTTGCTGTTCTTATCTCTTTAAATTGGCTGGGTGTCGTCAAAAAAACCGCCTATTTCATAGTCGGAGTGGCGCTATGGGTTAGCGTATTAAAATCTGGGGTGCATGCCACACTTGCGGGGGTAGCCCTCGCTTTCACATTACCCCTTAGAGGTACCGGAGAAAATGGCGTCGCGCGTTCGCCCGCTATAGAAGTTGAACACGACCTTCATTTTTGGGTGGCATTTTTCATTCTTCCTCTTTTTGCATTTGTGAATGCTGGGGTTACGCTTGGGAACATATCGCTTGAACAGATGGCCGGCCCTGTTCCTCTCGGAATAATGCTTGGCCTGTTTTTCGGGAAACAGGTTGGCGTATTCGGATTTACCTGGCTGTCGATAAAACTCGGCTTCGCACAACTTCCAAAAGGAGCCAATTGGATAAATCTATACGGTGTTTCCGTTCTAACAGGCATCGGTTTCACGATGAGCCTGTTTATAGACTCGCTTGCTTTCGAAGATGACCACACCTTCCTTTTCACCGACAAACTTGCCATATTGCTCGGCTCCTTCTTTTCGGCTGTGGTCGGCTATCTTATTATCCGAGCAGGGAGCATAAAGGGGAAAATAGAAAAATGAAAATAACCGGTTTTTCCCAACAGAGATTTGCCATATTTGAGGTTAAAATATATAGCTATGGAAAGACCAAAAGGGATACCGGCGGACAAGGCGCTTGAGATACTCCTCACTGGAAACAGGCACTTCGTAGAGAACCATCAGGAAAATGCAAGCCGCGCGAGTACCGTCGTGCGCAAGCTCGACCAGGAGCAGCGGCCTCTGGCGGTCATAGTAGGCTGTTCAGACGCGCGCGTTCCCCCTGACGTTATCTTCGATACCCATCTTGGGGATCTCTTTACCATCCGCACGGCCGGTCATGTCATAGGAGCCGTTTCGCTAGGAACAGTTGAGTACGCTGTGATGGTTCTTGGCGTAAACCTTGTTGTCGTGCTAGGTCATGGCTACTGCGGAGCTGTGACATCCGCTCTTTCCGACGCCGAAACTATCGGACTTGCGCCAGTGCTGGCGCCGATTCGCGAAATAGTGGAAAAAGCTGGAGGAAATATGACAGTTGACGACGCGGTACGTCTGAATGCCCGTCACACCGCAGAACTGTTAAAATCATCACGCCCCGCCTTTCAAAAAATGATGAGCGACGGTACGCTTAAGATAGTTGCTACTTACTACGACCTGAATACAGGGAAAGTGGAAATTCTATAATCATAAGGCCAATTGAGTTTTGACAACCTGCTACTTTTAACCATCGCTATCAGCGATCTAACACGAGGTTCCAGTTCCCTGCAAACTCGAGTTATCGTCATCGCCAGCGGTAATTTGAGCTCTCCATGATTTCGAGAGTATCAGCTATATCTACCCAAAGCTTCCATAAGTTTGGCTTTTCTTATTGGTTTTGTGAGATGGTCATCACAACCGGCTTCCCTGCTCTTGGTTTCATGCTCCATTAGCGCGTGAGCCGTCAGCGCCAGGATGGGGGTACGCTTCATTTTTTCCCTGCTTTCCCATTCACGGATCTTTTTAGTCGCAGTAAGTCCGTCCATCACCGGCATCTCAATATCCATCAACACAAGATCGTATTTCCCTGAAGTGAATTTATCAAATGCGATCTGTCCGTTTTCAGCTATATCTATTTTATGTTGTGTGCTTTTAAGGTATGCGAGGACAAGATTTCTGTTGTCCAAGTTGTCCTCTACTAGAAGAATTGCCAGATCGCGCATGCCTTCTCTCTCTCCAGCACTCTCCTTCGTCTCCACAACCGACATTTTCACCTTGCCGGAACTGGCCTTGTTCAAATCGAATATGGCGTTGAAAATAAAATCACTCCCCTTGCCGACTTCACTCTTAAGACCTATTTCGCCCCCCATCAAATTGATAAGAGTCTTGGAAATTGTCAGCCCAAGCCCCGTGCCACCATATTTTCGTGTCACACTGGCATCGGCTTGCGAGAATGCGTTGAAAATCGAATTCTGCATTTCAGGCGGAATGCCTATCCCTTCATCCTTTACCGAAAAGAGAAGATCTGCTTTATCATTCACTAATCGATTGATCTGCACTGTTATGCTGATGGCCCCCTTTTCCGTAAATTTCACCGCGTTACCAAGCAGATTAATGAGTATCTGCTGGAGACGCATGGAGTCACCTAGCAATTTGCGCGGCACATCCGGCTCTATGGAGTAGGCTATTTCCAGTTTTTTCTCTCTTGCGCGGAATTTCATTATCTCCACAACATGCAAGACGATCTCGCCAAGATCGAATCCGTTGTTCTCAAGCTCCAGATGACCTGCCTCTATTTTCGAGATATCTAGAATATCGTTGATGATCCCAAGAAGATTTTCTCCTGCGTTTTTAAACGTGTTTATGTAGTTTTTCTGAACCTCTGTAAGCTCGGTTTCAGACAGCAAGTCTGCCATCCCTATAATGGCATTCATTGGGGTCCTTATCTCATGGCTCATGCTTGCGAGAAATTCGCTTTTTGCCTTTGTGGCTGTTTCGGCCTCCCTTGCAAAACTTTCGGCTTCTTCCTTCGCTTTCTGAGCTTCTTCGCGCAAGCCTTCAGAGATTAAAAGTGTGTGTTTCAAATCGGCGGCATAGCTTTCTGCCGCTTTCCTTGCTTCGATGATCTCCTGCTCAGCTTTCTTCTGTTCAGAAATGTCCGAAACTATTCCCAGAAACAATCGCTTGTCATCCAAAATCATCTCGCTTACCGCCAGAGATATCGGAAAAGTAGAACCATCCTTGCGAAGCCCCACAACTTCGCGCCCTATCCCGATTATTTTCTTTACGCCAGTGTTGCGGTAATTAGCCAGATAGCCGTCATGACTCCCCCGATACGGCTCTGGCATGAGCATCTTGATATTTTTCCCGACAACTTCGGCGGCAGTATAACCGAATATCCTTTCCGCGCCTGGATTAAAGGTTTCCGCGATCCCATTTTCATTGATCGTAATAATGCCGTTTAACGCCATATTTACAATCGTAGAAAAACGTTTCTCGCTTTCACGCAATTCCCCGGTCATTCTTTGAGCCATCCTTAACGAACGCCCTTGCGATGTCACCACACTCCAGGTGAATGCGAAGATAAGGATGCTGAAAATTACACCGCCAGTAGCGGCTATTACAGGCTTGGTGAAATCCAGGCTTTTCATGAACTTTTTATTGCTAAAATACTTCAACGTCCATTCATGCCCGGCAATTTCTACAATCTCTTGTATGCTGAAAACCGGGGATACATCATGAGTCAATATCTCGTCCGAATCAAACATTAGGGAAGAAGGCTCTGGATCCTTTCCGTCAAAAATATGCACATCAATCAGGTCATATCCTGTGTCAAATATACCGACCATCAGATCATCTATCCTGAATGGGGCATATACATAACCGATTATCGCTTCTCTTCGCTCCTCCAAAGTTGAATTCGCCGGCATCGATTTATCGTACACCGGCAGAAACAACAATGTACCAGCCTGCACCTTTCCTTTAATTTCCTGCACAAGGGTCACCTTGCCGGAAAGCGTGGGGAGACCGGTATCCCGCGCATGCTCCATCGCTATTCGCCTTGTCGGATTTGAAAACATATCATAGCCAAATGCCTGGCGGTTACGCTCGTCAAAGGGTTCAAGGAAAATAATGCTTGTGTATATTTCTCTTTCCCCTTCCGGGCGAATTTTATAATCAGGAAAACCTTCCCCCCTTATTGCGACCAAATGCCCCTGCAAATCCTCCGGCTTGATAAAAATGGACAAACCATAACCTTGAATACCTGGAAATATCTTCTCTAAACGTAAAGATTCAACAAAGGTCCTCCATCCCTCCCGTGTAACTTTGTCGGAAGCATTGAAAAATGCGACGCCTCCCCGCAAGGCCTGCTCGTAAGTTTGCATACGATTTTTGACTGATCGGGTGTGTTCTCTAGCTATGTTTCTAAAAGCTTTTTCTGCCTCACGTTCCACTTCCTGGCTGGTGTATTTCCAGCCAAAATAAGTGATCAACAATCCGAACATGAGAACGAGTAGAGGCGTAATCCTCGATACATATATGGTTATGTTTTTTCTCACAAATTCCGCCCTTTATTCAGCTTGAACTGGCCGGCATCCTGTCGCCATGCATTTAAAATACCCAAAATCAAAAGCTCTCCAATCGCCTTCTATAAGTTGGTGGGTATGACAGTCTTCCTCAAATGAAAACCATGCAATATCACCCTCCTGGTTCCTGTGCATTGCCTATCCAACACTATGCATTTGAGTCCTAAATGTATCGCTATTTGCGTTAATGTCTCATAGTCTGAAATAGGAAGTATTTGGCGATATTTTACGTTCTGGCGCCGTTTCTCCTTCTATTATAAGAGGATTTTACCAAGCCCTGCAAATACGTCAAACATATTACTACAAATAATTTTGTATATATTATGCTTTTACAAACAGATGCTCGCTTCTTTGACTAATTGGGTTTAACTGGTAAAAAGAGCAGAAATGACTTTAACAGTTTTCCTGTTTTTACTTTTTTTCAACGGAAACTATAGCGCTGAAGATGCTGCAGTGGCTTGCACCGAGGCTATGAGATGAATGAAATTCGGCTATTTTACAGAGTGACGAAGATAATAGTTTATTTTGCTCACATTGAGCGGAGAAAAATAGCAGGATGGCCCGTTTAATTGGGCCATCCCGACCTCAATATCCTTTAACCCGGGCAGTTCTCAAAACGAATAGGTCATTTCAGCCGCGATTACAGACTGGCTTTTCTTTCCTGCTCCGTCCTTATCTACCCACGCTTCCTTGTCCGAACTTGTGGAGCGATATTCCACCAGCAGGCCAAGGCCTTCCGCGATAGACATCGAAGGAGATACGGTTATTGAACTCCTTTTTTCCTCCGAGCCGGAACCGAATACGGCGCCATTCGTGTCGTTGAACGTGTCATAGCGGAGAGTCAGCCCGAAAGTGTCGTTTATCGCGTAATTTGCCATCACCAGCATGCCGTCCCACTTCGATGTGCCGCCGCTTGATTCGATGACTCCCATATTGTATTCACCACCTATAAGGAGATTTTTTACAGACTTTATCGTAAAATCGACGTCAGTTATTGTAGTCTTGTCGAGCGTGGT
Organism: Nitrospinota bacterium; assembly: GCA_029881495.1. Taxonomy (NCBI): domain Bacteria; kingdom Pseudomonadati; phylum Nitrospinota; species Nitrospinota bacterium. The sequence goes on from JAOUMJ010000018.1 coordinate 37,164, forward strand.
CGTTACAGGATCCCCCTGCGCATCCTTGTCGTCGGATGTCGCACCTGTAAGGAAGCTGATACCGAGGTTTATCCCTTCCGCGGGAGAAAGCCCTACCCTCGTACCGACCGTTTTATCCTTGTTGTTGTCGGTATTATTATCCATCCCATTCACATAATAGGCCGCGATATCGAATATCCCGCCGTTGAAGTGCCCCATGAATCCGGTGAGGTTCGTCGGCAGGCCGTAATCGAACACCATAGCGTGGGAATACTGATACATATCTGGAGCATCCAGCAGCTCGAAGCCTATTGGAGCGTTAAACTTTCCAAGTGTGAGGGTAATTTTTTCTGAAGGAGTTACAGCGATGAAACCCTGTTCAACGCCGCTTTCCGTTTCAGTGAAATCGATATCTATCCTGAAAGAGGCTTTATCGCCCGTCTTGCCGGTAAAATCGATCTCGGCGCTGTCCATGCCAAAGGAAGCTCTATCAGTTGACGCTTTTGTTGCGGCCGCGTCGTCAGTGACAGCCGCCGTGTCGTTCGTGACATATGACATATCCACAAATCCGTGAATTCCAAGCTCAACGGAATTTTCCGCCGCCTGAGCATTTATTGCCAAGCCTCCGCCAATTGAAAAACATAGTGCAACTAAAAATATATATTTCCTCATAACTTCTCCTTCCACTATTTAAAAAAATGTTGACTGAACGAGAACTGGCGCACTGCGCGCAAAGGCTATGAAACTTGTTTTAGAGCTATTAATACTTCCTCCTTCTTTTTTAATTAATTTGCTCAAAGGTAAACTCAACCGAAAAACTCTCTTCCTTGTCGGTTTTCAGGGGGATTGCAACCGTTTTTGCCGACTCTGAAATATTTGAGTATATATTGCCACTGCCGTTCAGGAATATTTCAGGGATTCCAGCTTCAAGCTTCATGCCAAGCGCTTCCAGATTTTTACGCGAATCCCCGGCGATCATATTGGTAATTTCTCCAACTGCATCCTTTACCTCCGCGTCAATTTCGCTTTTTTCCTCATACAGCATTCTGGAAACAATGGTTATTATCGCCTCTTTGGAAAATGAAAGAACAACAATGCCGCGCTTATCGCCTGTCAGCGGTATCGCGCCGCTGATATCCCCTCCCGGCTCCCTTTCCGTTTTCAAGGAGGCCTTGCCGGACACAGGAACAGTCTGGCACATTGTTTTCAGGACATTGATCGTGCCTCCCAAAAAGGCGTTTACCATTTCCGCGTCAACCGCACCGCTCATTTTTCCTCCCCATCGACAATATAAATAATCATACTACAAAAACAATTTACAATTCCCGGCAGTTCCCTGAAGAGTCATAGATCTTTACCGTGCCAGAGGAAACATATGCCAATACAGTTCTACTCAAATGTCCGCCCGTATCAGCCGAAACAGGGCTCATATTGTTCATCCATAGGATCCTTTTAATCGCTGTGACATTCCGGTTGCCTATTTCAAACACATTATTTTCATCCAAGGTTTGCGCTCCACCAGCGATTTTCACAATCATTTTGCTAGTATTAATTGTGGATCCACAATCATGCATCATATTTATCAGCGCCGGGATACCTGTGTTGGCAAAATATCCAGGGCGCTCTTCGGCAATACCCCTGTCTATATTTGAATCCGGAAGCGCTACATGAACCATGCCGGTTATCCCAGAAATCGGATCCCGCACTATGACCGCAACGCAGGAACCAAGTCCATATGTTTTAATTTTCGTGCCTGCATCTCCCGACACAGCCATTTCCCCAACGCCAACTATTATATTATTTCCAATGTTTTCGCTTTTTCGCCCATCCATGCAGTTAATCATTTTTGCCTCCTGTAATCATGTTTATGACTGTGTGAGCAATATCGTCTATTGGAATGAGTTGATCTGCCCCTCCATATTTATAAGCCTCGTTTGGCATACCGAACACCACTGATGTTTTTTCATCCTGTGCGACATTTTTCGCACCGCTTTTTTTCATTGCGAGCATCCCTTCTGCTCCGTCACGCCCCATTCCGGTCAGCATTATTCCATACCCGTTTTTCCCGACATGCTGGGCCACAGAATGCATCAATACGTCCACAGAAGGCATATGACCGCTCACTTTTTCACCTTCCTTGCAAACCACTTCGTAATGCCCACCCGACCGTATTACCGTCATATGCTTTTCACCAGGGGCAATAAGAGCCCTTCCTGGAATTATCCTGTCTCCTGTAGTTGCTTCCCTGACCTCCATCGGCACTATCTTGTTTAACCGTTCCGCGAATAGTTTTGTAAATCCTGGCGGCATATGCTGAACGATAACCGTTCCTGGAGCATTTACTGGAAATTTCTCCAGCACCTTTCTTATGGCTTCGGTTCCTCCGGTAGACGCCCCGATGGCTATTACCTTGTCGGTAGATTCCGCGAGAGCCTTTGAGGCCTTTACGTCGACCTTGAACAGGTTCTCCCGTTTACCTTTCCAGTGAGAGACATTCGCGGTAGATGCTATTTTCACCTTTGTCCTTAGCTGAACCATCATACCGTTCAACCCGCGCGATATATTTGAGGTAGGCTTTGAAACAAAATCGACCGCGCCGGCATCCAAAGCGTCAAACGTTATCTGTTTCCCCTTCTGGGTGAGCGAGCTCACCATTACCGTTGGTATCGGATACTGAGGCATCAACAATTTCAAAAACTGGACCCCGTCCATTCTAGGCATTTCGACGTCAAGCGTGAGAACATCCGGCTTCAGTTCGATAATTTTATCCCTCGCAATAAAGGGATCAGCCGCGCTTCCCACAACTTCAATACCCGGATCCATTGAAAGCCCCTTGGAAAGCGTATCCCTAACAAGGGCGGAATCATCCACAACCAATACCCTGATTTTATGCGACATTATACGGCTCTTTTCTGTAGATTGCCGGCTTCACATATGTATAATCCGTAGCCCTTCTATCCAGAGTTTCAGAATGACCAACAAAAAGATATCCGCCGACTGTAGTAAAATCGTAAAGTTTGTCCACCAGACTATTGCGCGTTTCCTGGTCAAAATAGATCATCACATTCCGGCAAAAGATTATGTCGAATCTTTTCTTGAACGGAAATACCTTGTTAATGAGATTAAATCTTCTGAACGTAACCATTCTTTTGATATCACTAGATACCGCATACATATTGTTGCTCTGCTTAGTGAAATATTTCAGTTTGTAATTCTGAGGCACCCTGCTGACCTTATCAGCTGAATAAACCCCTTCCATTGCCGTTTTTAACGCTGTACCCGAGATATCAGTCGCCAGCACACCCGTATCCCATTGATGAAATTCCTGGCCAAGACTTTCTCGTAAAATCATCGCTAGAAGATATGGCTCTTCGCCTGTGGATGAAGCAGCGCACCAGATACGGATATCGCGCGAATTGCGTCTTTTTAATTGTTCAATTACATCGGGCAGTGCATGTTCGATCAGATATTCAAAGTGACCATGCTCGCGGTAAAAATATGTATAATTTGTGGAAATGGAATCTGCGAGATCCACTAGCGCCTGGCCGGACGAATCACCAAGAATATATTCGTAATACTGCTTAAAACTGCTGAAACCGTTTGTGCGAAGATTGTTTTGCAAACGGCCGACTACGAGCGCCCGTTTTTGATCGCTAAGATTAATCCCCATCTTTTCATAAACAAGCGTTCTGATAAGATTGAATTCATCTGAGGAAATGCCTGTCGACCTTACGGGGAACCCCTCAGGCAAGAGATTTTGTATGTCTGTTTTGTCGTTCATGATGTTACTCATTATCATTTCGATCTCTTTTTATAACTCTTCCCGGAAAACTTGGGGAGTTTTCCGACTGGAATACTCCCCATAAAAAACGCCATTAACTGAGTCGGCACAAGATCGCGTTGATCTTGCCATCGTTTAAAATTTTCACGGCTTGCACCTTTTTCAGTTGAAGCTTTCCTCCCTGTTTCCGTCACTTCCATATGCCGCCACAACTTCCTCATCAGTGCCCATATCCCACTCGTCATCCATAGCATTTTGTTCATGCGTATGACTCCTTTCATGGATCGGGTAATCGGAGCTTTCAGATCCGTTCCTGTTTTCTCCGTTTCTTCCATAATTTTGTTCCCTGGTCCTGAACCTGGAGAGCATTTCCTTGAGATTAATCGCCTGACCCGCCAACTCCTCGGAAGCCGCGGCCGACTGTTCGGCATTTGCAGTATTTTGCTGGGTCACCTGATCGATCTGACCAAGAGCCTGACTAACCTGGGATATTCCCTGCGCCTGCTCGTTGGAAGCCCCGGCTATTTCTTCAACCAGGTCGGCGACCTTTGTTACGCCACGGACTATATCGGTAAGCGATTTTGAAGTTCTGCTTGCGATGGTAGCGCCGTTTTCGGCCTTCTTTACGGATCCCTCTATAAGATCTGCCGTCTCTTCCGCCGCCTTTGCGCTCCTTGCCGCCAGATTCCTCACCTCTTCGGCGACAACCGCGAAACCTTTGCCATGACGCCCGGCGCGAGCCGCCTCAACAGCCGCATTCAACGCAAGCAGGTTCGTCTGGAACGCGATTTCGTCTATTGCCTTGATGATTTTCGAAATATTCTTGCTCGATTCATTGATCTCCGCGACTGCGGCGACCATCTCATCCATTTGCTGATTTCCATCCTCCGCCATTTTTCGCGCTTCAGTAGAAAGAGTGTTCGCCTGCGTTGCGTTTTCGGCGTTAAGCTTTGTCTGTGAACCGATCTGAGTTAGCGAACTGGTGATCTGTTCAAGCGAGGCGGCTGATTCGGTAGAACCTTGCGACAGTGATTGGCTAGCGGAGGAGACCTGGTCAGAACTGGTTGAGACCTGGTCTGCCGCCATATTTATTTCGCCAATCACATCGCTCAGGTTTTCGGCGAATGCGTTTAAAGACGTTACCATCATCCCAATTTCGTCTTTTCTTTCCATCTTTAAACTTACATCAAGCCTACCTTTGGAAAGCTCATCAATAAGCGACATCATTCTCGCTATCGGCCCGGAAATATCCCTGCCGATCACAACTCCAAGCGCGATAGAAATAACCAGGACAACAGCGCTTAACGTAAGATAGAAAAGCATTGCCTGATATGCTCCTTGCTTCAGATCTCCGGCTTTCTGTTTCAGATCTCCTGAAAGACGATCTTCTACCTCCTTCAATAGATTTATTTTTACCGTGATGGTTTCGAACCATTTGGTAGAGCTTATGCCGAACATCCCGGTATCGGATTTCTCAAAAAGAATATTACGCATATTTTCCACTTCGCTTACAGCCGGACTTTTCATTTTGTCATTGAAATACGCTATCTGGCCTTCAGTAGCTAGCAGAACAAACAGCTCCGTATAAACCTTTTGCTGTGATACCAGCTCACTATACTTGTTAAACATCCCTTTCCCGAACTTGTCGGCGGCAAAGGTATTGCTACCGACGGCTCGCTCAATCCCTGCTCTTTCTTTACCCTTAAGAAAATTCGAGTAAGTCATTGTCATCGTAGAAATCTCAGCGTTCGAACATATTTTTACCATGGATGCAATAATGTCGAGAAACCCAGCGTTCATGTCGGTGTAATATCCGATAGCTTTGCCAGTCTCTATATCAAGCTTGGCAACTGAGCTTCTTATACTTTCGATCTCCTCCAAGTCCTCCAGGTTATGATCAAGAGCTTTTTTCAACTCTGCGCCAAAGTATAACGCGTCAAAAGTTTCCAGAAACTGCTTTAACTCTGCGGTTTTAACGTCAGTTTGCTTTCTCTGGTCGCTTAATATCGTGCCAAAAGAGTTTCCCTTGCTCCCCAGAAAGCCCGCTGTGGCCCCTCTTTCTTTCTGAGTTTCGTGCACCAAAGCGCTTAACTTCACTGCCAGATCCGACAGTTCATAAAGCGCGCTCATCTCCTCCGATATGTTTTTCTTTTCAACTATTCCGTTAACTGCAAAGAAAAGAAAACTCATCAATAACGGTAACAACATGAGCGCTATTTTCTTTCCTATCTTCATATTGGCTACGTACTTCATTTTCTGCTCCCTTCAGCCGTGCGCCTATTTACAGATGCAAATAGTTCCTGCACATTTAACAACACTTTCCTCTTTTCCTTATTTTTTTCCATTCCAATTGCGTAATTCAGCACCGCATTATTCGAGTGATAATCCACCTGTTCAATATCAGAACCGGGGATTTTCACAACTTCCCTTACCCTATCCACAACAAGACCGGCGCTTAACCCGTCAATCTCTATGATGATTGCGCAAGAACAATAATCGTATTCACGGTGCGGCATTCCGAAAAGAGACCTGAGATCAATTAAAGGGATCGATTTTCCATGAAAACCGAGCCTTTCTGAAAGATACTTGTCTGTATTTGACCTTTCAACAATTCCCTGCAACCCGGTTATTTCCGCGATGTTGCATATCGCAATGCCAAATATTTCAGATCCCAGTTCAAATGTAAGGAACAGATCTTTTTGCGAATCATCTCCAGAGTGAGACACAAACAGTTCATCTGCCAATTCATTGTTGCATTCCATCATCTTGCTTCCTTATCACTCCTAATTTCGTAATGTTCATGTCCCAAACGAAGTTCATGATCCGTATTTCAAATCACACTTGCATGTAGCGCCGGGCCGCAAGGCCCGGCACATATGCTCTGAATAAATTAAAACTTCCCAAACTCCTCGTCCGTCAAGGCGATCACCAGGTTCTCCTTTTTGCCGTTACCTGTTGAACGCACCTTCTCCTTCACACCGGGGTGGAAGCCTTTACCATTTCCGCTTTTTACTGGAGCGCTATGGCTGATAACCACATTCCTGCTGTTCCGCTTATGGTTTGACTCCCTGTCCATGCCTTTTTCGTTCGGGTGGTTGTATGCGGGAAGACTTCTCCTGCCGTTCTCCGCCTTTAGCGTAAATCTTGCAAGCATTTTCTTGAGGTTAATTGCCTGTCCTGCAAGCTCCTCAGCCGCCGCCGCAGACTCTTCGGCATTCGCCGTATTCTGCTGTGTAACCTGATCGATCTGCCCTAACGCCTGATTTACCTGCGAAATACCTTGCGCCTGTTCGTTTGACGCTCCAGCGATCTCTGCAACCAGATCAGTCACCTTGGTGACGCCGGAAACTATTTCGGCAAGAGATTCCGAAGTTCTGTGGGCCATGGCAGTGCCATTTTCCGCCTTTTTCACGGAACCTTCGATTAGTTCGGCGGTCTCCTCAGCCGCTTTCGCGCTCCTTGCCGCCAGGTTTCTAACTTCTTCAGCGACAACTGCGAATCCTTTTCCGTGACGCCCCGCGCGAGCCGCTTCTACCGCGGCGTTCAGAGCGAGCAGATTTGTCTGGAAAGCGATCTCGTCAATCGCCTTTATGATCTTCGAGATGTTTTTGCTGGACTCATTGATCTCCGTCACAGCCGAAACCATCTCTTCCATCTGCTTGTTGCCGCCCTCTGCCATTTCTCTCGCCTGAGTTGATAGGCTGTTTGCCTGAGACGCGTTTTCTGCGTTCAGTTTCGTCTGCGATCCTATCTGGGTAAGCGAGCTTGTAATTTCCTCAAGGGACGCGGCTGACTCTGTAGCTCCCTGGGAAAGCGACTGGCTTGAATCCGAAACCTGCGCCGAGCCTGTGTTTACCTGCTCCGCCGCCATATTGATCTCCCGAATTACACTGCTGAGATCGCTTGAAAATTTATCCACGGCGCTAAGCATCTGGCCGATTTCATCCTCCCTGTCCGTCTCGACAGAAACATTGAGGTTTCCTTTTCCAAGCTCATTGAGAACCTCAACCGCCTTGATTACCGGATTGGATATCGACCTGGCAATAACCAGCGCAACGGCGATGATCGAAGCGACGCCTATTATCGCTATTATCGCCATCAATGTCTTCAGGGCGTTGATGGCCGAGAACGCCTCTGATTCATCTATCTCCGCAAGAAGCCCCCATGTTGTCGAGCCTACCTTCACAGGAGTATACGCGGAGAGAACAGGATTACCGTTGTAATCGATAATGATCTTTGCGTCGGTATTCCCTGCGACCGCCTCTCTTGCAGCTTCGGTATCCACTTTACCCTTTGCCGGGTTCGCGAATGACGCCGATACGGTATGATTGACCGGATCAAGAAACGAATCGGACCTCATAAGAAGGTCTGAGCCTACCAGATAGGTTTCTCCAGTTTCCCCCATTCCTTCCCTCTGCTTCATTATCTTATTGATCGCTTCGAGAGAAAGCTGGAGAGCGATAATCACTTCAATCTCATTGTCTTTTTTATGCACTAGAGGAATAGCGATAAATGAAGCTGGCTCCCCATTGCTCGGTTCGTATGGCTCAAAATCGGCCAACGCAAACTGCCTGGTTTCAAGAACCTTTCTTGTCAATTTACCCAGATTCGAGCTCGCGTATTTTCCGTTTACCATATTGGTCTGGTAGTCCGGCTCCCTGGAGGCTGAGTAGAATACATAGCCTGAAGGGTCTATAAGGAACATGTCGTAGTAGCCGTACATCTTTACATATTCCGCATAAAACTCCTTCCCCTCTTCATCAACAGGGCTGAATGCCTCGGCCACATCCATTTCCGCTATTACTATCCATCTTTCTCCGTTTACATTCAAAGGAGAAAATATGGAAAGCACCGGATTACCGTTGTAGTCGACAATTACATCCGACCCCGATTCTCCGGCAAGCCCACGCCTTACGGCTTCGGTGTCTACTTTGCCTTTTTCAGGATTCGCAAACGACGCTCTGACTGAGTGGTTTACCGGATCCAGAAAGGAGTCCGAGCGCATCAGCTTGTCCGGCCCGACGAGATATGTCTCGCCAGTTTTGCCCATACCATCACGTTTCTGCATTATTTTGTTAATGCCGGCGAGTGTTTCCGGGTACTTAAAGAGATTTCTATTATCTAGCTTGTTCGCTCTTAGAAATTCCCTGATCTGATCAACTTTTATTGAGTGCACCGCCTCAAGTCTCTGGAAAGCGCGATCCCTAAGCGTATTCACCGTCAGTGTCAGCACTCCGATATCGCCCTGTCGCTCAGCAAAGAACTGCTCTATCTGGGTTTTCTTTATCTCCCTTACCGCTTTGAGCTGGTTAAACGCGTTTTTTTCAAGCGCGGCGCTTGATTTTTCCAGAGCGATGTAGCCCATGATCGAAAAGGGGAGAAGACCCACCGTTAAAAAGGCTGCAAGCAGTTTTGTCCCCAGCTTTGCGTTCTTGTACCATTTTGAGAAACTGTTCATTTTAATATCTCCCTTACTTACCGGTTTTGTCTTTATTAGGTTCTTCCGCTATGGAGCCGACAAGCTCAAGCTCCTCCTCTTCCAACAGCTTGTTCACATCAAGAAGTATTTTCACTTCATCTCCTACCTTGCCCATTCCCTGCACATACATGCTCTTTCGCTGTTTCTGCATCCTTGGGGCTGGTTCAATTTCTGATTCCGGGATGTTTACAACTTCCCTTACTCTGTCTACGATCAATCCCGCGCTGTTGTCGCTCATATTCACGACTATTATGCAGGAGCGGTTATCGTACTCCCTGAAAGGGAGACTGAACCTTGTCCTAACATCCATTACCGGTATAACCTTGCCTCGAAGATTGATCATCCCTTTAATGAAGTCGGGCATATCCGGCACCGCTGTTATTTTCTGCAGACCGATAATTTCTGTAACGTACCTTATCTCTATCCCGTACACCTCTTCCTGGATTTGAAACGTCAAATACATATCCTTTTGGGTATCTTCGTCTTCGTCAAAAATATCGTCCAGAACCATGTCCTCACTCGCTTTTGCCATACCATTCCTCCTTATAACTATTTTTATGTCTGTTTAAACGTACTCTAAAGATTTTGTTTCATCCGGCGTCCTCTTTCTTTTTTCAGTAATTGACCACAGGGTGCCTACATCCAAAACAAGACTGACGTCTCCATTTCCGAGGATCGTGCATCCTGATACGCCTCGAACATCTTTCATGTAGCCTGGAAGACCTTTTATCACCGTCTGTTGCTGTCCTATCAGCGAATCAACAAAGATGGCAAAATTCATCTCCTGGAAGTCAACTATGACAAGGATGCCCTCATGTAGATTTTCCTTATTCGCTTTTACTCGATGCAATTCACCTAATCTGATAATCGGCAGGAATTTCCCGCGCAGATTAACAACCTCTTCTCCATCAACCAGCGTTATCTGTGACGGATTCGGCCTGATCGACTCCCGAATGGCCAACAGCGGGATCGTATAGCTTGAGTCCCCAATTTTCACCAGCATCCCCTCAATAATGGCGAGCGTCAGGGGAATTCTTATCGTGAACTTGCTGCCAGTTCCGGGAGTGCTTTTTATTTCCACGCGCCCCTTGATCTTTTCAAGGTTGCGCTTTACAACATCCATACCTACCCCGCGCCCGGAGATATCCGAAACATTGTCCGCTGTCGAAAATCCCGGCTCGAAAACAAGTTTGTAAATGTCATCATCGCTGAGATTTGAACCGTCGCCGCTGACCAAGCCGCGCTCGATCCCCTTTTTCAATATTTTTTTCTTATCCAGGCCTCTTCCATCATCGGTTACCGCTATCAAAACCTCTTCGCCTTCATGACTTGCCTGGATTGTGATCGTTCCTTTTGGGTTTTTCCCCGCCAATTTTCTCTTTTCCGGCGATTCAAGACCGTGATCTATAGCATTCCTTACTATGTGCACAAGGGGATCAGAGATCAGCTCGATCACTGTTTTGTCTACTTCCGTGTCTTCACCAACAAGATTCAACTCCACTTCTTTCCCTACTTTCTGGGAAAGATCGTGAACCAGCCTGATCATTTTCCTAAAAGTATTGGATACTGGGATCATCCTTATCGACATCGTTATATCCTGCAAATCACGGGTAATCTTGTGAAGATGCAAGGAGGCCTTCTCAAATGATTCAAACTCGTAGCCTTCCAGGTCAGGATTTTGAATTACCATATTTTCAGCGACGATAAGCTCTCCAACAAGTTCCATCAAGGCATCAAGTTTTTTAAGGTCGACTCGTATATCCTGCCTTCCGGAATTTTTTCTGTCGGTGGCCCTTCGGTCATACGTTCCCGTTTCAAATTCCCTGCCCGGCTCCGGCACATCCTTTGAGCTTGTCCGGGCCGAACCGGTATCATCCGACATCAAGATATTGAGCCCGGCATCTAAATCAATGTTAATGTCCTCCTGCTCTTTATCACTTTTGCTTTTGTTTTTTTTCTTTCCGCTGTTTTTGTGTTTGTCAACCAGCTCGCCCAGGAATTTTGTAAATACAAGGAGTTCCTTTATCTCCCCATCTTCGTTTTCCGAAATCCCTTTCAATGCCTTGCGAAGCGAATCTATGACAGAGAGAAATATTCTGGAAAAATCCTTGTCGAATTTCCCGGGATTGGTTCTTGCGAAATCAAGCGCGGTTTCGGCGCTATGGGCCAGCTTCTCCATATCGGAATAGCCGAAGAATCCGCAATTCCCCTTTACCGTGTGAATGCACCTGAATATATTCTCGACCAAATCACCGCTTCCGGGATCTTTTTCCAACGCGATTATCATCTGTTCTATCTCGTCGAGAAGCTCCGTCGTCTCCCTGACAAAATTGCTTTTCATGTCAGCCGTAACTTCCATCTCTCGGACAACTTCACTGTCTTTTTCAATGGCATCATCAGGCTCAATCGTCTGTTCGCCCATGATTTCTGCGAATTTGGAGCCTCCGTCCAAGATAGCCTTGCTCAATTCCTTCATTACTGTCGTCGCGTCCTCTTCAGCGCCGCTGTCGTTAAGCTGCATCTCTACTCTATGCAACAGTCCGCGAAGAAAGTCTGCAGTGCTTACCATCAGATCAACATGCCTTGGAGTAAGCTGCATCTCCCCTTTTCTCAACATATCCAGCAGGGTTTCGCCTTCATGCGTAACCTTCTGAATAGTGTTGAAATTCAGAAAGCCAGCGCCCCCTTTTATTGAATGGAACAACCTGAAAATCGAATTTATGAGCTGATCATCTACGGTGCCATCTGCTATGCCTTTGGTCATTTCGATTAATTGCGGCTCTATCTGGTCAAGCATCTCCTGGCTGTCCGCAACAAACTCCTGGACAATATCATCTGAAAATTCGCCTGACATATTCCTTACCCCCTGCTCACTTTAGTAAATGCGATATCTCTTTTGACAATGCTTCATAGGCGTTGTGCAGTTTTTTGTATTCTTCCATCCAGACTTCATTTGGCACCATTCGCCTTCCCATATTTTCGCTTTCATGAATGATTTCTTCGATGGTGGCCAACATGTCATTTATGTCAATCGGCTTTCTGAAAAACGCGTAGGCGCCATAATTGACGGCGTCTATGGCGCTTTCAACATCTGCGTGCCCCGTAAGCATAAGAACACTTACCGACGCATACTGTTTCTTTATCAGTTTCAATAACTGTATTCCCGTCATTCCGGGCATCTGGATATCCGATATAACAATCCCGATTTTAGGGATGTTATCTATCATCTCGATCGCCTCTTCAGCCAGTGAAGCGATGTGGCATATGTATCCCTTCTGCCTTAAAAGCCTGCTAAGGGAATCCCTGATAACTTCTTCGTCGTCAACAATTAAAATTTCCATGGCATGGGTAAGAGCAAATAGAGTGCCGAACTCAAACTAACTGTAATTACAGCCTTTTTTAATTGCATAGATGAAGCTCGGTTAGGCTTTAACCGCGACCGGACAACTGACTATCCGTTTTCGGAGAATAGGTCAAAAAGTAAGAGAAAAACGCTGTCCGTTTTCGGACAATTTTTCTGCTCGATTTGTTACTATTCTGTTTTTATAACATTAGGAGAAAAAGTGAATCGCCTTTTTACAGATATAATTCAATACAAAAGTGAGGCTGAAATAATTCCGGTGACAAAGAGAAGTTCAATTCAATCAACAGTTATTCCGTATTTTTCCATTCTTCTGTAGAGCGACTGAGTTGTAATTCCAAGAGCCCTTGAAGCGCTGGAAAGATTATTTCCTGATTCTTCGATAGCGCGGATTATCAGCAATTTTTCATTTTCTTCGATTTTCAGGCTTTCTGGCAATCGTGAACTACTCCCGTTGCCACCATTAGAAATGGAATCATTTTTTTTCAATAACCGCAAATCACTGTAATCGATCTTCTCTCCCGCGGATAATATCGCCGCGTTTTGCAGTATATTCCTTAATTCTCTTACGTTTCCCGGATAATCATATGAGAGGAGAACCTTCTCGGCAGAAGGGGTTAGTGAAATATTTCTCCCCTGAAACAATGTTCTCAAGATATGCCTTGCCAGCAGCAAAATATCTTCTTTCCTCTCCCGTAGCGGCGGTATTTCAATTAACAGCACATTCAATCGATAAAACAGATCTTGCCTGAAGTTCCCTTCAGCTACAAATTTACCAAGATCCCTGTTGGTTGCGCCGATTATCCTAGTATCTCCAAGACTTATCTCCGACGTTCCGCCAACTCTCTTGAATGTTCTTTCCTCCAGAACGCGTAAAAACCTTGTCTGAGCAGTCATGCTCATTTCTGATATTTCATCCAGCAGAACCGTGCCACCGAGAGCTATTTCAAAAAGCCCAGGCGATCGTTTTTCCGCGCCGGTAAACGCACCTTTCTCATGCCCGAAGAGCTCCCGTTCCAGAAGATTTTCGGCAACGCCTCCGCAATTGAAAGCCACGAACTGCTTCTCTTTATCCTTGCTCATCTTGTGGAGCATTTGAGCAACTACCTCTTTCCCCGTTCCGCTCTCGCCTGTCAAAAGAACCGTCGCATCGGGATACATGGCTATCTTTTTCATCTGTTCATAAATTTTATTAAACGCCGGCGACTCGCCAATAAAATCTCCCTTTCCTTCATATGTCAGGCGCGACACAAGGCTCGACAGCAAAACATTCTTCGATTTCAGTTCCAGCATTCTTTTTGCTCTGTTAAGCGAGGCTAATATTTCACTTCCATTAATCGGTTTCCTGAAATAATCAAATGCTCCAAGCCTCAGGGCTTCAATCGCCGTCTCTTCAGAACTAAATCCGGTCATCATTACAACTTCTACGTCAGGATCGGTTTTGCGGATAGCCTCCAGCAGGGTCAATCCGTCCATATCAGGCATGTTGATATCCGAAATTACCAGCCGTATATCAGTCGTGCGAATCTTTTCGATAGCCTCATTTGCCGTATTGGAGCAAACGGGATGCCATTTTTCCTGCGTTAAAAAACTGGAGAGACTGTCCAAAACAGCATTGTCATCATCTACGACCAGCACCACCGGTCTACCTTCCGCAATCACTTTCCCATCCTTCGGCATTTTTATTTCGCCTTCTTGAATATCACTCTAAAGGTTGTTCCTTCAGGCCCGGTCTCAAGCAACTTGATCTCGGCCTCAAAATCCTCAAGTATTCTTTTACATATTGAAAGCCCCAGACCGGTTCCTTTCCCGCTATTCTTTCCGCTAACAAATGGCTCGAAGATTCTGTCCTTTATCTTTTCAGGCACTCCGTTCCCCGTATCGGTTATATCAACGTTTATGGACTCGCCGTCCTCTCTCCCCTTAATGCATATTTTCTTTTGAGGCTGGTTTTCCGATGAAGTTCCGGCCTTTTCCAAAATGCTGTCCCTGGCGTTGTATACAAGGTTTATCAGCACCTGCTCGAACCTTCCGGGATTTGCCCTTATAGCCAAATCCTCCGGGATATCCACCTCCAGGCTTATCCCGCTTTTATTCATCTGTACGTTGAACAATTCTGAAGACCTTTTCACAATTGCCAGAAGATTTACTTTCCATATCTCCTTGTTTTTCGTGTCTGATGAAAATTCTCTCATGTGTTCAATAATTCCCGACATTCTTTTGATCTGCGACTCGATTTTCTCCGCTATCTCCACAACCTGGGAGGGATTCAACAACTCACCACTGGAGGCCATGCTCTTGAGAGTAGCAACATACAATCCAATCCCGCTAAGAGGCTGGTTTATCTCATGGGTGATACCGCCGGCGATAACCGCAAGAGACGCGAGTCTTTGCGTGAAAAGCGTCTGCATCAGCAGTTCATTTTTCATATTTTCAACTACCTCTTTTTCCATCTCACGACCATGAATGACCGATACCGCCTGGTTCAGCCTGTGCAGCAAATATTTCACATCAACAGGCTTGGTAACAAATGCGAAAGCTCCTTCGTTCAACGACTCTGTAACGGCACTTATGTCGGCAAAACCTGTCATGAGGATAATTTCCGTATTTTCCGATATCTTTTTCAGAGTCCTCAGAATATCCACTCCCCCCAGGCCAGGCATGCGCACATCGGTCAGAACAATGTCAAAATCACCTTCTCCGAACATCGCTAACGCGCTCGCTCCGCTTTCGGCGCACTTTGTTTCATAATGCTCGCGAAGCACCTTTTCCAAATACTCCCGAACAGGTTGATCGTCATCCACAATAAGAAGTTTACGTTTCATTTCATTTGTTCTCTGGATTCCGTGACAAGCAGGCTGACGAATTTATCAAAGCCGTCATCTATGAGAGCCTTGCATAGTTCGCTTGAACCATTAACGACGATATTTTTCCCGCTCTTTTTTGCATTGGCATACAAGTTCAAAAGCGATGCCTTTTCCGAGGTGTTCAAAGCGATGTTTCCTGTTATCGTCACGACATCTTTATCATCCCGGCTTTCAAGCTGTAACCTCGATTTTTTTTCTCCCTCAACGTAGGCTTTGTCCTCACTCCTCTTCTTGATCCCTGATTTCTCCGCGGAGTGTGTCCTGTTCTTCTCCTTTACGGCATTATCGATAGTTTTTCGCACCAGCATCCCCATCTCCTGCAACCCGATAGGTTTGCGCGCGATTTCGCTTATACGGATACTTCCACGCTCCGTATCCTCTATCCCTATAATGGAGCCGGTAAACAGAATGCTCGGCAGATTATTCCTTGATGCGGAAATCTCACTGAGGAACTGGGTTCCTTTCATTTTGGGCATATTCTGATCGCATATAACGAGATCATACTTTTCAGGGTTTTCCATAAATGACTCAAGCGCCTTTGCCGGGTCTGTAAAGCCGAAGACTTTATATCCCGAAGCTTCCAATGCCTTTTTGCACATCTCCACGATCGACGCCTCATCATCAACTACCAGAATCGTCTCCTTCCCCGAAATATCTTTCTTGATCGACTCAGTTTTCTTATTTTCGCAGTTAGCAATTGCGGGGAAAGTGAGCCTGAAAGTGGTTCCCTTTCCAACTTCGCTCTCAACGGCAATATCTCCTCCAGCTTGCTGTACAATTCCAAATACCAGCGATAGACCAAGCCCGGTTCCTTCGCCGACGCTCTTTGTGGTGAAGAACGGTTCAAATATCCTGTCAAGCACATGCTTTTCCATACCGGTTCCCGTATCGCTAACCTCCAGTAGCACGTTCATCTCTGTATCCGGAGATCCGGTTTCCGGATTTTCCACGGCGATTTCAGAATTGGAAACGGCTATTTTCAGCATCCCCCCGTTCGGCATAGCCTGAGCGGCATTGATACACAAATTCATCAATACCTGCTGGATACTGGAAACCTCGGACATGATATTTTTTATCCCTTTCTCTATCGAGGTATGGAGCAGTACGCTTTTAGGGAGGTACGATTTAAGGAGCTTTGTATTTTCCGAAACAACATCGCCAAGATTTATGGGATACGCCACCCCGCCGCTTTTTCTGCCAAACTGAAGCAACTGAGCGACAATGTCCTTCGCCAGCCTTGCCGGCTTTAAAACGGCGGCAAGGTCCTTGTATTCTTCCGAATCCTTCGCAAATATCTTTTGAGTTACTTCTGTATAACCTATGATCGGCGTAAGGAGATTGTTAAAGTCATGCGCTATCCCTTCAGTCAGAGTCCCTAAAGCGGTCATCTTTTCCGACTGGCGCATTCTGGCTTCATTTTTATTCAGCGCAGTTTCTATTCGTTTCCGTTCTGCCGTTTCAAAAGCGAGGGAGATCATGTCAGCGACGGATATTGCGAAATCCTGCTCTTCACCGGTCCACTCCCTTTTTTGTCCGATGTGCTCATGGCAAATAACGGCAACCACCTTTCCGTGGAGCCACACCGATACATCGAGCATTGAGGTTATCCCATGCCTCAACGCATATCCATCTCGAAACTCGCTTGTTCGGGGATCATTAAACGAGTCATTTACCACAAGACACCTGTTTCTCCCCATCGCCTTGAAATACTCAGGAAACTCGGCCCTATTCAAGGTTTCACCGTAATCATGGCGCCTGCTCTTGCGGTCATAACTGTCCATACATACAAGCTCTGAGTAGTCGTTTCTATACGACCATATGCTGGCTCTGGCTACGTTAAGCGTATCCGAGCTTGCCTCCGTCAATGTGTGAAGCATCATATTAAAATCGGTAGAGTCTATTTTCGCCAGCTCTATAAGTGTTTTCTGGTTTTTAATTATCTGCCTCGCCCTTCTCTCCTCTTCCTGCCATGCGAGCCTTCTTTCCGTAATATCATGGACTGCCATGGTGAAGAATCTGTCGTTGCTGTCGACAACCGTTTCTTCGATCCTCATCTCTACCGGGATCGCGGATTCGTCTTTTCTCATGCCGTCCATCTCGATCCATTTGCCGATTTTTTCCTGTTTTCCTTTAGCAAAATATTTTTCAAATCCGGGAACATCTTTTTCACCTGCTCTTTCGGGGAACAGCATTCCGATCCTCTTCCCAAGCAGCTCTTCTTCCGTATATCCAAACATCCCGCAAAGCTCCCGGTTCACAAACCGTATGCCGAAATCCTCCCCAAAACTGATGACCCCTTCGCCTACAGTGGACAGGATCGCTTTGCTCTTCTGCTCCGACAATCTCAGCTTCTCTTCAGTGGCTTTCCTTCGCGTAATATCAGTGACGAGACCTTCGACGATCACATCCCCGCTCTCAGCGACGATCGATATGCTTCTGTCACTAAACCACCTCCAACCCCCCTTCGCATCCCGAATCCGGTACTCGATATCGAATCCATTCATGTCGGTAATCGCATTTGCGACCTTGAGTTTGTCATCGGGGTGTATGCTGTCGTCCCAAAGCGACTTATGCTCCAGCAGGTATTCGGGCGTATATCCGAGAATATCTTTAACTCTCGATGAAAAGAATATCCCGGCATTCTTGTGCGAATAGCGGTAAACAATATCAGGCGAATTTTCTACCAATCTGCGGTATTGCTCCTCGCTCTCGCGAATTTTTCTTTCAGCCTTTTTTCTCTCCGTTATATCAGTCGCCATTCCCTCTATTTCCGAATACCCGTCCTTGCTCAGAATGGATATGCACCTGTCCCGAAACCAGAGCCACTCCCCCCGCGCGTTCCTGATGCGGTATTCAATGTCAAACCCCTTTCCGTCACCCAGCCCTTTAACAGCCTCCTCGGCTATACGTTTGTCTTCCGGATGAATGCTTTCGTTCCATAACTTCGGCCTTTCGATCAGATATTCAGGCGTGTAGCCAAGGATGTCGAGAACACGCGGAGAATAGAAGGTTCCAAAATCGAGATTTGAAAAGCGGTAGACAATATCCGGGGAATTCTCTACCAGTCTGCGATATTTATCGGCGCTTTCCCTGATCGCCTTTTCCGATTCGAGCTTCTGGCTGATGTCGCGCAGAATTCCGTATGTAACCCTTCTCCCTCCATGATTGATTACGTTGCCGCTGATCTCCACAGGGATGCGGCGCCCATCCTTCCTGTTCAATATCACTTCGTCTGAAAGATTGCGCTTCCCCTCGCCGTATTCTCCGAACTGCTTTTTTGACGTTTCCCGCAACTCTTCAGGGTGCAATTCCGTTTGGTGCATTCCAATGATCCTGTCGGCAGGGAGACCGACCATCTCTTCAGCTTTTTTATTCAACTCCAACACTATACCGGTTTCTGTGTCCGCGGCGATTATGGCATCGTAGGCGTATTCTATGATCGTTCTGTACTTCTCTTCCGATGTTCTCAGCATTTCGGTAAGGCCGGAATGCTCTGCTCTTGCCCGGATGGACATTATCCCGTATGAAAGTTCTTCAGCCAGATTTTCAAGGAGTTTTATCTCTTCTTCGTCAAAAGCGCCAGGCTCCTGGGCATACATGTTCATCACCCCGAATACCTTCCCTCCGCTTATCAGAGGAACACTGATCACTGAAGCGAAACCCCGCTTCTCCGCCTCTTCCCGCCATGGTTGAAACCTCGGATCGGAATGTATGTCCCTCGTGACGCAATGCTTCCCCGTCCTTATGGCTGTGCCTGTAGGGCCTCGCCCCCTTTCAGTATCGGCCCATGTCACGTTCAGCTTTTCAAGGTAGCCGGATTCATAACCTGAATGCGCTACTGGCACCACCCGCTTCAAAAGGTCATATTCGGCATAGCCGACCCAGGCAAGCTTATATTTACCTGTCTCTGTAGCTATCTCGCAAATCTTTTTCAACAGCGCGTCTTCCGATTCCGCGTGAACAAGCGCCTTGGTGGACTCATTCAAAAC